>JANOMD010000272.1:0-10192 GCA_031420135.1 Rhodoferax sp.
TGAACGTGCGCCGCAACCCGGACGCCGCCATGCAGCCGCTGGCGCTGGAAGGAGAAGAACTGAATCTGGCCCGGGTGCTTGTGAATGGCCAGGGCACTTCATTCAAGATGGAAGGAAGCACCCTGATCCTGGAAAATCTGCCCCAGGGCAATGCCGCGTTTGACCTGGAGATTTTCACCACCTGCGCGCCGGTGAAAAACACCAAACTGATGGGCCTTTACGTCAGCAACGACTCGTTCTTTACCCAGTGCGAGGCCGAAGGATTCAGGCGCATCACCTACTTTCTGGATCGCCCGGATGTCATGGCCAGCTATTCGGTCACCTTGCGTGCCGACAAGCTGCGTTACCCGGTGCTGTTGTCCAACGGCAATCTGGTGGACCAGGGCGACCTGGACGACGGCCGCCATTTTGCCAAGTGGGTCGATCCGCATAAAAAACCGTCCTACCTGTTTGCGCTGGTCGCTGGCAAGCTGGTTTGCCGCGAGCAGCGCATCACCTCGCGCGCTGGCAAAGACCATCTGCTGCAGGTCTATGTGCGCCCTGGCGACCTGGACAAGACCGAACACGCCATGAACTCGTTGATGGCGTCCGTCGCCTGGGACGAGGCGCGATTTGGGCTTTCGCTCGACCTGGAGCGTTTCATGATCGTCGCAACCAGCGATTTCAACATGGGCGCCATGGAGAACAAGGGCCTGAATATTTTCAACACCAAGTTCGTTCTGGCAAGCCCGGCAACGGCCACCGACGTTGACTTCTCCAACATCGAAAGCGTGGTCGGCCACGAATATTTCCACAACTGGACCGGGAACCGCATCACCTGCCGCGACTGGTTCCAGTTGAGCCTGAAGGAAGGCCTGACCGTCTTTCGCGACCAGGAATTCTCGCAGGACCTGTGTGCGGAAAGTTCAGCCCGCGCGGTCAAGCGGATTGAAGATGTGCGCGTTCTGCGCACCGCGCAATTCCCCGAAGATGCGGGGCCGATGGCCCACCCGGTGCGTCCGGACAGCTACCTGGAGATCAACAACTTCTACACCGTCACGATTTACGAAAAGGGTGCGGAGGTGGTGCGCATGATGCAAACCCTGGCGGCCGAAGGCAGTGGCGATCCGACGGGCAGAAAGGGATTTGCCAAGGGCATGGCGCTCTATTTCGCCCGCCATGACGGCCAGGCTGTGACCTGTGATGAATTCGCCCAGGCGATTGCAGATGCGAACCCGGCATCGGACCTGGCGCAACTGCTGCCCGATTTCAAGCGCTGGTATTCACAGGCCGGAACACCCCGCGTCAAGGCGGTGGGCGATTACGATGCACTCGCCAAAACCTACTCGCTCACGTTGACGCAAAGCTGCGCGCCCACGCCAGGCCAACCGGTCAAGGCGCCGTTTGTCATTCCGGTGCGTCTGGGACTGGTGGGGCCAGATGGCCATGACATGCCCTTGCAACTCGCCGATGAACTGGCCGCGGGCGCCAGTTCGCGCATTTGCGTACTGACACAGCCCACCGAGACACTGAGCTTTATCAACGTGTCAGCACAGCCGGTTCCGTCAATGCTGCGCGGCTTTTCGGCACCCGTGGTGTTGGACTTTGACTACACCGACGCCCAACTGCTCACCCTGCTCGGTTGCGACTCCGATCCGTTCAACCGCTGGGAGGCCGGGCAACGCCTGATGCTTCGGGGCGCGGTTCAATGGATCAACAGCACTGACAATTTGGCCGATGCAGCGCCTCTGGCCGACGCTGTTGTCAACGCCTTGCGCACCGTGCTGCGTCACCCCACGCTGGATGCAGCGTTCAAAGAATTGGTGCTGGCCGTGCCGTCCGAAACCTATATGGCCGACCAGCTTGAAACGGTTGACCCGCAACGCGTCCATGCCGTGCGCGAAGCCATGCGTGAACAGCTTGCCAAAGCACTGCTGGCGGACTGGGAATGGGCTTTTGACGCGCACAAGGACAACGGCGCCTACCAGCCCGATCCGGTCTCCAGCGGCAGGCGTGCCCTGGCCGGTATGGCCCTTGGCCAGCTTTGCCTGGCCGCAAGGCACACTGGCAATGCGGTCTGGCCGGGCCGTGCCCTGCAGCGCTTCAAGGATGCGGCCAACATGACCGACCGCCTCAACGCCCTGAGCGCTTTGGTCAACTGCGGCCACCCGCTGGCTTTGACTGCGCTGTCGAAGTTCCACGCCCTGTTCAAAAACGACCCGCTGGTGCTGGACAAATGGTTTGCACTGCAAGCTGGCGCCTGTGACCGAGGGGGCGAGGTGCTGCCGGCCGTGCGGCAACTGATGCTGCACCCTGATTTCCACCTGAACAACCCCAACCGTGCCCGCAGCGTGATATTCAGCTACTGCAGCGCCAACCCCGGAGCGTTTCACCGGCCCGATGCGGCAGGCTACGTGTATTGGAGCGAGCGTGTGATGGAGCTGGACAATATCAACCCCCAGGTTGCCGCCCGACTGGCGCGCGCGCTGGATCGCTGGAGCCGCCTGGTCGAACCCTACCGCAGTGCGGCCCGCGAGGCGATTGCGCGGGTCGCTGCCAAGCCGGACTTGAGCAATGATGTGCGCGAAGTCGTCAGCCGCGCCTTGGCTTGATATTTTTCTCGGGGCGGCCCAGCGAAAAATTGTTTTTCTTCAAGTCGTTTCAGGAGGTTTCCATGTCAGCCAAAATTTCCCTCACCCGCTACCTGGTCGAAAAGCAGCGCGTTGAAGGCCACATTCCCTCGCACCTTCGCCTGCTGCTCGAAGTGGTCGCCAGAGCCTGCAAAAGCATCAGCCAGGCGGTCAACAAAGGTGCCCTGGGCGGCGTGCTGGGGACGGCCGATTCAGAAAACGTGCAGGGCGAAATCCAGAAGAAACTTGACATCATCGCCAATGAAGTGCTGATTGAAGCCAATGAATGGGGTGGCCATCTGGCGGCCATGGCGTCCGAAGAAATGGAAGGCATTTATGTCGTTCCCAACCGCTACCCGCAAGGCGAATACCTGCTGATGTTTGACCCGCTGGATGGCTCCAGCAATATTGATGTCAACGTCAGCATCGGCACCATATTCAGCGTGCTCAAAAAACCGGACACGTCCGCCCAGGGGCCGTCCAACGGCGTTTCGGAGCAGGATTTTTTGCAACCGGGCAACCGGCAAGTCGCGGCCGGCTATTGCGTCTACGGCCCGCAAACCACGCTGGTGTTGACCGTAGGCGACGGTGTGGCGATGTTCACCCTGGACCGCGAACAGGGCTCGTTTGTGCTGACGCAGGAAGACGTGATGATTCCGCCCGACACCCGGGAATTTGCCATCAACATGAGCAATATGCGCCATTGGGACGAGCCCGTGAAGCGCTACATTGATGAATGCCTGCAAGGGCGCGAAGGACCTCGCGGCAAAGACTTCAACATGCGCTGGATTGCCAGCATGGTGGCCGACGTGCACCGCATCCTCTCGCGCGGCGGCGTCTTCATGTACCCGTGGGACAAGCGCGAGCCCGAAAAACCCGGCAAGCTGCGCCTGATGTACGAAGCCAACCCAATGGGCTGGCTGATCGAGCAGGCAGGCGGCGCTGCCACCAACGGCTCACAAAGAATTCTGGACATCGTGCCCACCAAGTTGCACGAACGCGTCAGCGTCATCCTGGGCTCGAAAAATGAGGTCGAGCGCGTTACCAGCTACCACGCCAACACGCCACCCAAGGCGCACTAACACGTCCAACCTGATCGAAAACGCCTGGGTAAGAGCAAGTTATAATCGAAAGCTGAAGCCGGTGTAGCTCAGTCGGTAGAGCAGCTCATTCGTAATGAGAAGGTCGGGTGTTCGATTCATCTCTCCGGCACCAATACAGAGAAGAGTTCATTACCATGAAAATGATAGTGAACTCTTTTTCATTTTGAGGTTATGGGCATTTCATCACCTGCCATCGCCGGCGCACTCGGAACCAAGCCCAGAAAATAATCAAAATCGCTACGTTGACCGTTCGCAGCCTCAGACTTCAGATAATTCAGCGTCATCACAGATGCCATTTTTTCTGACACAGCGCTGGCAATGAACTGGTTCACCGAAATTTCATCTCGCTCGGCAAGCTCTTTCACTTTTTGGTGAACCGAGTTAGGCAATCGAACTGTCAAAGCGGTCATGATTTACTCCTCAACACTTTCAAAAATTCAGCAGGCGTGATGGCTTGCACTTTCAGTTCCGGCGAGCGCCGAAAATCCTTTGTGTTGTGCGTCACGATAAACTGACTACTCGACGCCACCGCGCATTCAAGCACCATGTCGTCGTCGGGGTCACGTAAGAACGGTCGCCACAGAAAGTGAACGTCTTGCAAATGCGCGAGCGATGCCAGGTAGCGCAAGAATGCCAAAGCAGATTCGACCGTGGCACCTAGCGGCAAATGCTCTGGTCTGGTCAAAACCGCCTGCCACTCCGTGTACAGCGCTACGGTGAGGGCAATCTCAAAGTCTCGGCTGGGTAGCATGGACAGCAAGTGAAAGCTTGCGCCATCGCGTGAGCGAGTTGCGGCTACGAGTACTGATGTGTCAAGAATTACACGCAAAGCAGTCGATTCGATAGATATTTGGTTGCACCAGTATAACCAAATTATACACTTTCTTCATCCGAAGCGACGGCTACTGAAGGAACAAAAAAATTTAGGACCTACTTTAGTTCGTTTTTACCTGATGGACCTGTTGACTTGAAGTGGACCCCGAAATCTGGACAATAGCTTAAAGTGGAAACTGTCATCAGGAGAATCCGATGACAAGTGAAGTAAAAAAGTGCCGGATCTTCAAGCGCGATGAAAGCTGAAGCACACGACTTAGACGATAGCCGCACTACCAAGCCCATGATGTTCCTCGCCTCCAAACTGCTGTCTTTCGCCACCCAGCCGATTGCCTGGGTGCTGATCCTGCTGGGTCTTGGGTTGTGGCTGTTGCCGAAGCAGCGGGCTTGGGGGATGCGGCTGGGGTGGGCGGCTTTTATAGTTCTTTTCCTGGTCGGCTGGCAGCTTCCTGTAGAGGCCGTGCTGCGTCGGCTGGAGACCCGCTACCCGGTGCCGGACCCCAGTGCCAGCCTGGCGGGTTATGCGGGCATGGTGGTTCTGGGCGGTGCGCTGGAACGCGCTGAACTGTGGCAACGGCCTGGGCAGGTGGCACTGAACGCATCGGCTGAACGCATGATTGCGCCGATTGGCCTTTTGAAGCGCAACCCGGATTTGCGCATTATTTTTACCGGCGGAGAGGGCAACCTGATGCTGGCAGACCTGTCGGAGAGCGACCGCGCCAAACGGTTTTTCGACAGCGTGGGCATTGACCCGGCGCGGGTCACCTACGAGTCGCGTTCACGCACAACATTTGACAACGCGGTCTTCACGGCCGAGCTGCCGGGCGTTGACCAGCGCGCAAAGTGGCTGCTGCTGACCACCTGCGCCCACATGCCGCGTTCCATGGGCAGCTTTCTCAAGGCTGGCTGGAACGTAACGGCCTTCTGCGTGGACTATCGCGCGCCCGAGCACGCCAGTTGGTCCGACGTGACCGATTACTCGTTCACCAAAGGCGTTGAAAAATGGCACTACGCGCTGCACGAGACCATCGGCTATGCGGCGTATTGGCTGGCCGGCAGAATTTAAGGGCTGACTGCGGGCAGCTCCTGCGGCGCACGAGAGGGGATTGGGCACGCCAGCAACTTGTCAATGCGCTTGCCGTCCAGGTCCACCACTTCAAACACCCAACCTGAGGCTTCGATGCGCTCGCCAACACCAGGCAGCCGCCCGGACACCGCCATCAACAGCCCGGCCACGGTGTTGTAGCGGCCCCGGTTTTCTTCGGGCAGGTCGTCGATTTCAAGGCGCACCTTGAGTTCGCCGACCGGCATCAGCCCGTCCAGCAGCCACGACCCATCGTCGCGTTGCGTGGCCCAGGCGTCAACTTGCGCCTTGGGCTGCAGCTCGCCGGTAATGGCCTCCAGCAGGTCGCCCGGCGTCATTAGGCCCTGAACCACGCCGTACTCGTCCACCACAAACACCATTCGCCCCGAGCGTTCGCGAAACTGCTCCAGCAGCTCCATGCCGGTGAGGGTTTCGGGCACATAGACGGGTGCCTGCACATGCGATTCAATGCTGCCCGAATGGCTGGCCCCAAGTTGCAACAGTTTGCCAACGCTGATGATGCCGACGACATCATCCAGCGACTCACGGCACACCGGGTACCACGAATGCGCGCCGCGCTCGCCGCCGGTTCCCGCCAGGCTCAGGCTTTGCGCAACCGAATGGCTTGCGTTCAGCCACTCAATGTCGGTTCTGGGCACCATCAGCGACGTGAGCGGCCGGTCGTCCAGCTGAAACACGTTTTGCACCATCTGGTGCTCGTGGTGCTCGATCAAACCCGCGTCCCGGCCCTCTTCCAGGCTGGCGGTAATCTCCTCTTCGGTCACCGGGCGTGCGGCATTGACATCAATGCGCAGCAGCTTCAGCACAGCCTGCGTGGAAGCAGACAGCAGCTTCACAAACGGGCTGGCTGCCTTGGCCAGCCACAGCATGGGCCGCGCCACCCAGCGCGCCACCAGCTCGGGGTAAAGCTGGCCGATGCGCTTGGGTACCAGCTCGCCGAAGATGATGGTGGTAAAAGTGATGACCGTCACCACCAGGCCAGTCGCTGCGATGTCGGCTGCCTTTTTGCTCAAGCCCCAGCCCTGCAACCACTGCCCCACGCCATCGCTGAAAGCCGCCTCACCCACGATGCCGTTCAGGACGCCAATCGAGGTGATGCCGATCTGCACGGTGGACAGAAACCGGGTCGGGTTGGTGAGCAACTGAAGTGCCGCCGCCGCGCCCGCGTCGCCCGCCTCCGCCATGGCGTTGAGCCGCGCCTTGCGGCTGGCGGTGACAGCCAGCTCCGACATCGCAAACACGCCATTGAGCAGCGTGAGAAAAACAATCAATAAAAATTCCATCGAACACGCAACGCCATGGCAGGCGAGAATAAACACATGTCACTTTACTTGATTGGCGACGTGCAGGGTTGCAACAACGCGTTGCAACGCCTCCTGAATGAGATTTCGTTCTCGCCCAGCCGCGACACGCTCTATCTGTTGGGCGATCTGGTGAACCGGGGGCCGGATTCAGCGGGTGTGCTTCGCAGCATGATGGCGCTGGGCGATTCCGCCACGTGCCTCCTGGGCAACCACGATCTGCATTTGCTGGCCGTGGCCCACGGCGTGCGCAAACCGCATGGCGGCGACACGATTCATGACGTGCTGCAAGCCCCCGAACGCGAGGCGATGCTGCACTGGTTGCGCCACCAACGGCTGGCGATGTTTGAACAGCACAGCGGCACCGACTATTTAATGGTGCACGCAGGCGTTTTACCCGCGTGGACAGCCAGCCAAACGGCCTCACTCGCGGCTGAAGTGGAGGCCGTGTTGAGCGGCCCCAACTGGGGCGACTTTCTGCACCAGATGTATGGCAATCAGCCCACCTCATGGCATGACGACTTGACGGGTGATGCCCGCCTGCGCGTCATCATCAACGCCCTCACCCGAATCCGCTTTTGCACGCCTGCAGGCCAGATGGAGTTTGCCGAGAAAGGCCTGCGCGCCATCGATGCACCGCCCGGCTACGTTGCATGGTTTGATGCGCCGAATCGCCAGACGGCGAACGTCACCGTCGCCTTTGGCCACTGGTCCACGCTGGGCTGGCTGGACCGGCCTGATTTGCTGAGCCTTGATTCGGGCTGCGTGTGGGGCGGCTCTCTGAGTGCGCTGCGGCTTGGGGAAGCGGGCTGCGCGCAGCAGTTGATTCAGGTGCAGTGCGAATCATCCAAAAAGGCTTAAAAATTAACCCACAGGTTAATTTCAAGCTCAAATCTTCTAAATTCGCCAAAATTATGAATAGAAGAACGATCTGGCCCTCGTATCATATGCACATGAAGCTATATTTAATATAGCAAACGCGGTATAGTCAACCGAGCCACCTCAACTGCGTTGAAGGGCAAATGCCGTTACAGCGCAGGTGCTTTCGTCTCAGCTTGTGCCTTGAACAGCGCCGCCACCCGCTGCTTGGGCTTGATATTGGCGGAGATGCTGCGCACAGTGCGCTTGGCGGCGGCTTCCCAGGTGGGGGCTGCCGCCTCGGCGGAGGTGACCGTGGCTTCGTAAGGTTTGTCGAAGAACGGGTCGCGCGACGCAGGTGTGGGGCGGCTGAAGTCGCGCCTTGGCGGGCGGGCGGATTGATCTCGGTCGCGACCGTGCTCGCGGCTGCTGTCTCGGCTTGAATCCCGAGAACCTTCGCGCTGACCACCTACGCGCTCAACTTCGCGCTCACCATCGCTGCCCGCGTACATGCGCCGCCCATCGTTGATGCGGCCTTGCTTGCGGATGTCCGGCGCGTCTTCGTCAAACTCGATGGCTTCCAGCTCGATTTTCGATTTCAGCAGCTTTTCAAGGTCTGCCACCAGACGGCCATCCGACTTGGAGACAAAGCTCACCGCCAGGCCCGACGCGCCTGCCCGGCCGGTGCGGCCAATGCGGTGGATGTAATCTTCGGCGTTGAACGGAATATCAAAGTTGAACACGGCGGGCACATCCTTGATGTCCAGCCCACGCGCCGCCACGTCGGTACACACCAACAGATCGACCTCACCCTGCTTGAAGGCCTCCAGCGCTTTCAATCGTTCGTCCTGGCTCTTGTCGCCGTGCAGTGCGGTGGTCTTCAAACCCTCGCGCTCGAGCGAGCGGGCCAGGCGCGCGCAGCCGAGTTTGCTGTTGACGAAGACAAAGGCCTGCTTCATGCCGCGCTGTTTCAAAATCTGATGCAGGGCGTGGCGTTTGTCGTCATCGCCCACGCTGTAGAAATGCTGTTCCACGGTGCTGGCTGCTGCGTTGGAGCGGGCGACTTCAATCGTCACCGGGTCTTGCAAATAGCTGTTGGCCAGGCGCTTGATTTCAGAGGAGAACGTGGCGGAAAACAGCAGCGTGGTGCGTTGCTTGGGCAGGTAGCTCAGGATGCGCTGCAGGTCGGGCAGAAAGCCGATGTCCAGCATGCGGTCAGCTTCATCCAGCACCACGTATTCGACCTGGTTCAGCACCGCAGACTTGGCCTCGATGTGATCCAGCAGCCGCCCCGGCGTGGCCACCAGCACTTCAACACCGGCTTTGAGTTCCAGCGTTTGCGGCTTCATGTCCATGCCGCCGAACACCACCGCTGTGCGCAAGTTCGTGTACTTGGCGTAGGCCTTCACGGCCTTCGCGACTTGGTCGGCCAGCTCGCGCGTGGGCAGCAGCACGAGCGCACGCACCGGGTGGCGCGCAGGCGAGGTGGAGGTATTTTCGTGCTTCAACATGCGCTGCAAAAGCGGCAAGGTGAACGCGGCTGTTTTGCCCGTGCCCGTCTGCGCCGCACCCATCACGTCGCGGCCTTGCAGCACAACGGGAATGGCTTGGGCCTGAATCGGGGTCATCGAGGCGTAGCCCAGCTCGGCCACGGCGCGGGCCAACGGCTCGGAGAGTTGGAGCTGCGAGAAGGAATCGAGCCGAGAGGATTCGGCCAGCTCAGCTGCGGCTTTGTGGCCAGCAGACATTGCCCCGCTGGCTAAGCCCGCATCGGGGTTGATATCGGCAATTGGAGTTGAACTAAGTTCTGGCGCGGTTTGAATCATTAAGGCATCAAGGGATAAAGGGGCAAACAAGGGAACGTGGGGTCGCAAGACCGCAAGTTCGGGTGCCCCTGATCCAGACGAAGTCCGCTCTAGGGCAAACCTCGATTATCGCCGATCTGCCCAATTTCTGCGAAAACTGGGTTGAACGCGCTAAATCTGGCGTGCAGAGAAGGTATCGCAGCCTTTGACACTGCCATTTTGCAGCCCGTTGTTGAACCAGCGCGCCCGCTGCGCACTGGTGCCGTGAGTGAAGCTTTCGGGAACCACCCGACCACCACCGCCCTTTTGCAAGGCATCGTCGCCGATCTTGGCGGCGGCGTTCATGGCTTCTTCCACGTCGCCATTCTCAAGAATTTGACGGGACTTTTGCGCATGGTGCGCCCACACGCCGGCGAAGCAGTCCGCCTGCAACTCCAGGCGCACGCTCAGGGCGTTGAACTCGGTCTGGCTCACTTTGCCGCGCATTTGATCCATCTTGCCGCTGATGCCCAGGAGGTTTTGCACATGGTGACCGACTTCATGCGCGATCACGTAGGCCTGCGCGAAATCGCCCGGC
>JANOMD010000273.1:0-2448 GCA_031420135.1 Rhodoferax sp.
CCGCTGCCCGCCAGCATGGCAAAGGTGTCTTTCACCACCGGCACATAGTCCTCGGGCAGCGCGCGGGAGTCGGTGCGCGGGTAGGTCAACGCCTTGTGGCGCTCGTACAGGCTTTGCGCGATCGACAGCGTGGTTTTGGCGCTGAAGCCGAATTTGCCATTGGCCTCGCGCTGCAAGCTGGTTAAGTCAAACAGCAGCGGCGAGGCCTGGGTGGTGGGTTTGCTTTCTTCGGTCACCGTCGCAGGCTTGCCACGCACCGCATCGGCAATCGCCTGGGCTTCGCGCTGAGTCCACACACGATCAGACTTGATTTCGGCATCGTCCGCGTTCTTTTTCCATTGGGGGTCGAACCATTTGGCCGGGTACTCGCCCGCCACGGCGGCGAACGAAGCGTGAATCTCCCAATAGTTGCGGCTGATGACTTTGCGGATTTGCTCCTCGCGCTCGACCACCACGCTCAAGGTCGGCGTTTGCACCCGGCCCACCGTGGTCAAGAAGAAGCCACCATCGCGCGAGTTGAAGGCCGTCATGGAACGGGTGCCATTGATGCCGACCAGCCAGTCGGCCTCCGAGCGGCAGCGCGCCGCATCCGCCAGGGGCAGCATTTGTTTGTCGGTACGCAGCGACGCAAAGCCGTCGCGGATGGCTTGCGGCGTCATCGATTGCAGCCACAAGCGCGAAACTGGCAGCTTGACCTTGCTGTACTGCTGGATCAGCCGAAAGATCAGCTCACCCTCGCGCCCGGCATCGCAGGCGTTGATGAAGGCACCGACATCTTTGCGCTTGGCCTGCTTGACGATGGCGTTGAGCCGCGTCTTGGTTTTGTCCATTGGATGCAGGTCGAAATGCGGCGGAATCACCGGCAGGTTGGCAAAGCTCCACTTGCCGCGCTTCACGTCAAACTCTTCCGGCGCCTGAATCTCCACCAGATGGCCGACGGCACTGGTGATGATGTATTGGTCGTTTTCAAAATGGTCGTCGTGTTTCTCAAACTTGCCCACCGTGGGCGTGAGTGAACGCACGATGTCTTGAGCGACGGATGGCTTCTCTGCAATAACTAGTGTCTTCATCTGACTACAATCCTGTTCCTCGCGTGCGCACGGGCGCGCACACGCATACGATTCACCATACCAAATTTTTCAGACCGTTCCCAATAAGGTCATTGGTTCCGTTGCCATTTCAACCGGTGTGGTGTCACAAAGCCACACCGGGTCGATTGCCGCCGAGAGAAAATTGATGTCGTCGCCGCCCCCAAAATTGCCCATACTGAAGACCATGCACGCACCAAACAAACCGTCAGAAAACAACCTGGTTGCTATTTCACTGCCCCCGGCATTGGCCGCTGGCAGTGCTGCCGCCATCAGCCCCGCACAGGCGCTGGCTGAACTGAAAAGCGCGTTTGACACTTACGAAGATGCACTCGTCAACAACCAGGTGGACGTGCTGGACCGGCTGTTCTGGGACAGTCCCCACACGCTGCGATTTGGGGCGCGGGAAAACCTCTACGGCTTTGATGAGATCAAGGCTTATCGTGCAGCGCGCTCCGGTGCAGGGCTGGCGCGGGAGATCCTCGAATGCCATATCGTGACCTTTGGCACCGACACGGGTGTGGCCAACATCACCTTCCGGCGAGCTGCCGAGCCGCGTGTGGGCCGCCAGTCACAAACCTGGGTGCGGTTTGCGCAAGGCTGGCGCGTGGTGTCAGCGCACGTGAGCTGGATGGATGAATGACCCAGGACGTAGGCCAGCGCCGGGCTGTAGTCCCGTGCAACACTACACTGGTGTCGGCGGTGTGCCTACTCTCCGATTGAAATGAAAACGGAATAAAGATTCAAAATGGTTAATAGCGTGAGCAAAAAAGTCGCCCCTGAAGACAACCGCCGCATCCAGACCCGGCGCTCCGGCGTGCATGGCAAAGGCGTTTTCGCCGTGCAGGATATTCCGGAAGGCGAAACAATCATTGAGTATGTGGGTGCCATCATTAGCTGGAAAGAAGCGCAGAAGCGCCATCCGCATGACCCCAGCCAGCCCAACCACACCTTCTATTTTCATATTGATGAGACCCGCGTGATCGACGGGCTTTACGGTGGCAACTCCTCACGCTGGATCAACCATTCCTGCGACGCCAATTGCGAAGCCGATGAAGACGGCGGCCGTGTCTTTATCAAAGCGCTGCGCAATATCGACTCAGGCGAGGAACTGAACTACGACTACGGCCTGATCATCGACGAGCGCTACACGCCGAAGCTCAAGGCCGATTACCCCTGCTGGTGCAACGCCAAGACCTGCCGGGGCACGCTGTTGGCCCCGAAGAAGCGCGGACGCTAAAGATGGCCGCCGCGCCGGGCCGCCCCAAGCAAGGCACGGCCCCCTCGGGGGGCAGCGCAGCACACGCAGTGGCAAGCGTGGGGGCGATGTCAGCGCGTTGGCCCAGCGAGGCGATTTGGG
>JANOMD010000274.1:0-8056 GCA_031420135.1 Rhodoferax sp.
GGCAAAGCCACCGCCGCCAAAATACCGATGATCGCAACCACGATCATCAACTCGATCAGGGTAAAACCCTTTTGCATGGAACGCTTCATTGAAAAACTCCTTGGATTGAATGAAAAAACAACAACCGGACAGTTCTAATAAGCAGATAGCATGCCAGTCTGGATGTTATAGGTCTGTCGTTGAAAACTGTGTGAAAAGTCCGGCTTTCCGAGTGATTAGTGCAGTTTCAGCCAGACAAATCAAATCACCGACATTTTTGTCAGACAACTTGCGTCACTTGATGCAAACCGACCTGACCATTTTGATGTCGGTCAGGCCCATCATGATTTTTTCCATGCCGTCCATTTTCAGAGTGCGCATGCCGCCTTCTACCGACGCGGAGAAAATCTCGGACACGCGGGCGCGTTCCTGGATGAGTTTTTTGATGTCGTCGTCGGTAATCAGCAATTCGTGCAAGCCAATGCGCCCCTTGTAGCCAGTGTTGTTGCATTTGGGGCAACCGACGTGGCGATAAAACTTGAGCTGGCCTTCGTGGCCGTAGGTTTCTACCCAGTGGTCGAGCAGTTTTTGAGTTTCGCCCTCGTAATCGGCCTTCCAGGCTTTGGAATGGCGCAGTTCCTCAGCGTATTCGGCCAGGAATTTCTTCAATTCTGAGCCGTTTGGCACGTAAGCTTCTTTGCAGTCGCACAGCTTTTTGGCCAGACGTTGCGCCAAAATTCCCAACAGCGCATCGGCAAAGTTGAACGGGTCCATGCCCATGTCCAGCAGGCGGGTGATGGATTCAGGCGCAGAGTTGGTATGCAGCGTCGAGAAAACCAGGTGACCCGTCAGTGAGGCTTCAACGCCCATCGAGACGGTTTCCTTGTCGCGCGACTCGCCCACCATGATGATGTCTGGGTCTGCCCGCAAGAAGGCGCGCATGACCAGCGCAAAGTCAATCCCCGCCTTTCGGTTGATTTGAACTTGACGCAGGCCCTTTTGGGTAATTTCGACCGGGTCTTCAGCCGTCCAGATTTTGGTATCGACCTTGTTCAAATGCTTCAGAATGGAATGCAGCGTGGTGGTTTTACCGGAGCCTGTGGGGCCGCAAACATAAAACAGACCATACGGCTTTTCAATGGTCGAGACAACGCGTTCCTTGTTATGCGGTGTGAGGCCCAGTTTGTCCAGGGGGATGGGTTCGCCCGCCGCCAGAATTCGCATGACCACGTCTTCGACGCCACCGGCTGAGGGAATGGTGGCAACCCGCAACTCAATATCGAGTGGGCCGTATTTTTTGAATTTGATTTTTCCGTCTTGCGGCTTGCGCCGCTCTGAAATATCAAGATCGCACATGATCTTCAAGCGCGTCACCATCGCCTGGCGGTAGTGTGCAGGCACTTCAATGTAAGGCATCAAGCTGCCGTCAATCCGAAACCGGATACCGGTTTTGAGCTTGCCAGGCATGGGCTCAATATGAATATCCGAGACCTTCTGGTTGTAGGCGTCAACGATGACTTTATTGACGAACTTGACGAGCTCATTGTCGGCAGCAGCAGATTCCAATGAATCGTCATTGGAGCCGTCCTCCATCGGGCCGCCCTCCAGGTCGGCCAGCAGTTCGTCAATGGTGCCGCCTTCTACACCAGCCCCGAACACCTGACCCAGCGTATCCGCAAATTCGGTTTGCGTGGTGACGCGATAGGCAAACTTGTTGATCTTCGGAAAAACTTGCGGCACGACCCTGGCCCCTCTCACGGCTTCCGGGTCGACACACATGATGACCAGGCCTTCGGGCGATTCCTCCAGCGGCAACCACCCCTGTCCGATGACGAAATCCCGCTTCAAGGCACCGTGCAGCATTTCGGAGCGAATACGCCCCGCGTTAAATGGCTCGTACGGTACGCCGAAGAATTTGGCAAGAGAAGGGCCGATCTGCGCGGGCTTGATCTTGTAGTTGTCCATCAGGAGATATTCAACCGTCGTCCCCTCACCCCTGGCGTCATGAATGCACTGCTGAAGCTCTTCCAGCGTCAGGATTCCATCGATCACCAGTCCGTCATACTTGGTTGCTATCTTTTTGGGGGTTTCCTCGCTTTTCAATACGCGCTGGCGAATCGCTGTCGCCAGTGTCTTGGATAGCTGGGAGACGCCTTCAACCTCCAGTTCGCTGAAAGGCTGATTGCTCTTGTTGTTGATCACCTGTAGCACCCCATGCAGGGTGTTGCCCTCAATGATTGGTGCGACCAGCATTTCCCGGGTTCGATAGCCTGACCGCTTGTCAACTTCTTTGAGGAAGGTCAGTGCCGGGTGAATCTTCTTGAGCGCCGCATCGTCATAGACATCTGCGAGATTGATCAATTTGCGGCTGAAAGCCGCATAGCCCGCCAGGCTTTGTGGGGAAACTGGCAGCTTGAGATCGCGGCTGCTGTTCAGTCCGGTTTTGACCTTGGAGACGATAAAGGCTTTGTCGTCGGTAAGGGCGTAAAGCGTCAAGCGGTCTGCGTTGAGGAGTTTGCAAATATCCTGGCTGGCGTCAAGCATGATCTGCTCGACATTGTCAGTTTCATGAATTCGCGCGGTGACCTGCTGTAGCTGGCGATAAAAAAGCGCCTCGAACGTCGTGCCACGCTTGTCGGCAGGCAATTGCTGGGAATCGACGAATGCCTGATCCAGGGCTTTGCCCGGCGCGGCCGACTTTAAAACGGCACTCATATTTCGAATTCCTGTCCGGCGCGCAACCACCGAATGTCATGCGACACGTTTGGCCCGTTAACTGCCGTTTCGTCAAACTTTTGAATTTCCGCCATGATCAATGCTGTTTCCGCCGGCTTGGTATGGGTAATATAGATAGGGTACTTTTTTTCACGGGAAATAAAGTCAAGCTCACTGGCCAAAACGACCGGGGACAAATGGAGGCTTACCTTGGCAAGGTCCTTTTCCCGGTTGCTGAACGCAGTTTCGATGACCAGCATGGCAACGTTGAGCTCGTTGACCCTACGCCAGAAGGCGGGGTTGCGCTCGGTGTCACCGCTGAATACCCAGCAACCCTTTCCGGCAGTTATCGCATAACCCACCGCCGGCACCGTATGAACCGCTGGCAATACTTCAAGCAGCTTACCCTGAAGTTGCAGCGTCTGTCCAGTCTTGATTTCATGAAACGTTACAAATGGCGCATCGGGTGAGGGGATGCGGCTGAAATCCGGCCAGATGACATCGTTGAAGATATGCGTACGCAGGGCAGCGATGGTGCCTTCCAGCGCATGTATCTGCAAGGGTGCGGTCCTCCGCGCAGCGCAGGCATCGACCATCAACGGCAACGCTGCAACGTGGTCCAGATGCGAGTGGGTCAGGAAAACCTGGTTGATATCGCGCATTTCGTCAAGCGTCAGGTCGCCTACGCCAGTGCCCGCATCAATCAGCACATCGTCGTCGATCAGGAAAGATGTGGTTCGGCAGTCTTTGGCGATCGCACCGGAACAGCCCAGCACACGAACTTTCATTGTGCGACCTCATTTCGTTTCATAGTTGGTTGCGCCGTCCCATTCCGGATCGAATGGCAGCATTCGCATGGAGGCTACCCGTTCCGAGTACAGTTGGTAAAGGTATTTTTTTGCATTTCCCCGGGTTAAGTTGATCAACAGGACGTCTGCCTGGTCCCAGTCCTGATTTCGATAGGCTCTGACGAAGGCGCCCCAGGTTTTGAGCTCGGTGACGGCTTCAGACGCCAGTTCACCAGCCCTGGCCAATGGATAAAAAATGGTGACCGACTTGTCTTTTCCCTTGACCCTGACCTTGTCAAGCTCCTGCCAGGCGAAATTGGGTGCCAGTTTTCGGGTTGTTTCACTCACCACAATGTCCAGGCCGTACGATTTGGACAAGCCTTCCAGCCTGGAACCCAGGTTGACCGCATCGCCTATGACTGTGTAGCTTCGCCGAATGTTGGAGCCCATGTCGCCGACGCACATCGTGCCGGTGTTCAGGCCAATCCCGATGCCGATTTCAGGGATGCCTTTGGCCCGATGTTCCTGATTGATTTCGCGAATTGCCAGCGACATCTCCATCGCCGCAGTAACCGCGAGTTGCGCATGCTCATCCGTTTCCACCGGTGCCCCCCAGAATGCCATCACGCAGTCGCCCATGTACTTGTCTATGGTTCCACGGTTGGCGCGGATCAAAGATGTCAGCCGACTAAAAACACCCGTCAAGAGCGCTTGCACCTGCGTCGGCTCCATTTGTTCGGACATTTTGGTGAAACCTCGCATGTCACAGAACATCACCGTCATCTCTTTGTTGCTGGCTTTCATGCTATACCTGTCCGGGTCTTTGACCATCTCGTCAACCAACTCTGGCGGCACGTAGGTACCAAACAGGTTTGCGAGCTCCCGCTTGAACTTGCTTTCCACGAAATAGCCATAGCTCATATTGAGCGCAAACGCGGCGGCGACCATGGTCAATCCGGCGGCAAGCGGCATGACAAGTCCAAACGCCAGGTACATCCAGAAATTGGTGGCGACCAACGCCAAAAGGACGACCGCACTCAAAATCATGGCACGGGCAGCAGATAACAGCGGCAAAGCAAATGCCAACGTCAGTCCGGCCAGCATCAACAGCACAACGTCGTAACCGACCGCATAGTCCGGTCTGACCAGGACTTTGCCGTCCAGCAGTCCCGAGATCACATTCGCATGGGCTTCAACGCCAGGAAAACCATCGCCTACGGGTGCTGTGCGAATATCCTGCAGCCCCGGCGCCGTTGTCCCCATCAGCACGATTTTGTCTTTCAATGCCCCGGCTGGCAAGGATTTGGAAAGCACATCAGCGGCAGATACGTATTTGTAGGAGCCTCCAGCGGGCCCGCCAAAGCCGCGGTACGGAATCAACACCGAAACGCTTTCATCCACGGGAATCATCAACGACTTGTCGTCCAATTTCAATTGAATGCTTTCGAGCCCCTGGTAACTGCGCTGCAGAAACCGCTCCTTGGGAAACCCCGGCAACACGGTGGGCGATCCAGCCAGCATGCGAAACATGGCAAGCGATAGCGACTCGTAGTAGCTGCCTTTGTATTCGGCAATCAAAGGCAACGAACGCACAACGCCATCTGGCTCAGCGATTGGCGTGAAATGGCCTGCAACCGGTGCGGCCCTGGCCAACTGCCCGATGTTGGCGCCGAACCCGGTGAAGGATGTGAATTTGATCGGTCGACCTTGAAGGGACTCGGCCGTCATGACCGGTGATGGCAGTACGCCGGATGTGCGGCCGTCACGATCACTGGTGAAATAGAAGCCCAGAACAACCGGACGATTCTCCAGCGACTTTGCAAATGCCGCGTCGTAGTCCAGCACCCCTTGTAAGCTTTGGAGCTTTTCGGCGAAGCCGGTCTGACCCTTCAATTCATTTTGGGCCAACTCGTTGAGCCGCTTGAGGCCAGAGCTTTCGTCGGGTTCCGCAAAAACAATGTCGAATCCCAGAATTGCAATTTTCTGCCGCTGAAAGAGTTCATTCGTGAACTCAGCCATTTTGTTTCGACCCCATGGCCAACGACCAATTTCCGATAGACTTTTTTCATCGATATCGATGATGACAATTCGGTCGTCCAGCGTTTTGGGCATCGTGGCCCGCAACCTTGCATCGTAAATAATGTCATCAAGGCGTTGCAGCACACCTACGTTGGCGATGCCGATCACGTGCAACAACGCGAAAACCAGTGGCAGCAGGGTGATGGCAATACGCGGCCAATGCTTCAGAATGGATTGCATCAAACCACCGAAACCTGCTACAGTAACGGCCCGAACATCAAGCGGGCTGAATCCGGGGATCAGGACTGGATAAACTGCATTTGGGTTCCCGCCAGCTCGATCAAATCACCGTTTTTCAACGACACAGGATCGACGCCAATTGGTGCGCCGTTGAGCGTCGGATTCCCCGCTCCCTCAACATGGTGTACGACAAATGCATGGTTTCGCTTCGTGATAGCTGCAACCGCCACCCCGGGTTTTCCAATCGTCGTGACCACCTTCGTCAATGGAACTTCGCGCCCCGACGCCGCGCCCGACAAAACCTTGATCGAAGCGCGGCTCAAACTGGCAAAACCTGACTCTGGTGGCGCAATGGGCGGTCGCTGCATGGGCGCCTGATGGGCGGCTGCCAACGCGGCTGCGACACTGGGCCTGACCATCATGGTTTTCTCGAAGCCCTGCTCTGTAGCCTCATTTACAAACTTGATTTTGTACTTGCCGACCTCAACCACGTCGCCGTTCTGGAGTGATTGCTTTTTTGCAGCCTTGCCATTCACATAGGTGCCGTTGGTACTGTTGAGATCTTCCAGATAGACCTCGTTGGCCGTCATTTGCAAGACGGCATGCTCACCGCTGACAGCCAGGTTGTCAATCACGATGTCGTTATAGGGTCGTCGTCCCAAGGTTGTCCGGTCCTTGGTCAATTGGACTTCCTTGATTACAACACCGTCAATTGACACGATCATTTTCGGCATGACCGACTCCTATTCATGAAATTTTTAGTTAAACAACCCATAGCACAGCTATTTTCTCAGTAAACGACGGATCAATCCCAGTTTTTCACCGCCATTTCCAACCTGAACCAACAAGACAGAGATGTTATCCCTGCCGCCGTGTCGATTTGCAGCGTCAATCAAAGCGTCGCACTTCTCGTCCATGGTCTGCTCGCCATCAACAATGTTTGCGATCTCGGCGTCGTCCACCATATCTGACAGACCGTCCGAGCACATCACATAAAGGTCTCCCGGTTGTACCTCATATTCACTGAGATCCAGCAACACAGTGTCGTCAACGCCAAGGGCGCGAGTGACAAGGTTTTTGTAAGTAGAGTTCGCAGCCTGCTCAAGCGTCAACAGGCCCGCATCGATCTGCTCCTGCAACAAGGAATGGTCTTTGGTGATCTGCTCGAACGCACCCGCCCGCAATCGGTAACACCGGGAATCACCAATGTGGCCCAGCAACATTTTCGAGTCCTGGAAAACCGCCACGACCAAGGTGGTCCCCATCCCATGGTATTGCGGGTTTGAGTTGGCCGCATTGAAGATCGACCGGTTGGCGTTGTCGACGCAAATCTCAAGGGCTCGCCGGATTTCTCTGGCTTTGGCGTGCCCGCCTGCCTCGGCCAGCCAGCGCGACATTTCGGACTTGATGAAAGCGGTTGCCATGCCACTGGCGATTTCACCGGCGTTGTAGCCGCCCATTCCGTCCGCCAACACAGCGATCTGCGCGGCACCATCGTAGGTGACCGAGTCTTCGTTATTTTCCCTCGCGCGACCCGGATCTGTCTTCGTGCAAAACGTATACATCATTGCTTTTGTGGGCTATATCTCAATGTCTGGCGCAGCATTGCTGCCACCAGGCTGGCGACGGGGGGCAGGTGCCGACGGATTCGACTGCAAAACGGTCTTCTCAAATTGATCCTGGGTCGTGCGCGAGTGCACCATAGTCTTCTCGAAACCATCGGGTGGAGGACTAAAAAAAGCGGGGCTTGACGTGATCGGCCTGCTCCCAGCCGCAGAATCTGTCCGACTTTGGGGCTGCTGAGCAGCATTTGCCGCCGTGGGCAGGGTCGCCATGACCGCCCGCAGATCGTTGGCAAATTGATCGCCGGTCTGATAACGGGTTTCCGGTCGCTTGCTCAACGAAAGAGCGACCAGATTGGCCAAATCTTCTGGCAGATCGCGGCGAATGGCTCGAATGTCAGGCGCATCCTCGTTGGCGATTTTGTACATCAGCTCAGCCATGGATTCACCACGAAACGGCAACACGCCAGCCAGCATCTGGAACAGCATCACACCCAGGGAATACAGATCAGAGCGACCATCGACTTTCTTGCCTGCCAACTGTTCGGGCGACATGAAGCTGGGCGTACCTAAGACCATTCCGGTTTTCGTTTTGCTGGAGTCGGTAATGCGGGCAATGCCAAAGTCGGTCACTTTGACGGTGTCGCTGCCCAGCTCGTACATGATGTTGGCGGGCTTGATGTCCCGGTGCACCACGTTTTGCCTGTGCGCGTAGGCAAGCGCCTCAGCCACTCGGGCCACGATGGACAACAC
>JANOMD010000275.1:0-1522 GCA_031420135.1 Rhodoferax sp.
CCCGGACAGCAAGCGCCGTCACGGCAGAATGCTGATGCCGTTGGGGCCTTTGCCAACCGCGACCGTGGCAATGACCTTGCGTTGGGCCAGATCAATCACCGATACGGTGTTCGCATAGGTGTTGGTCACGAAGGCATGGCGTCCATCGGGATTGACTACCACGCCGTGGGCGCCAAGCCCGGTCTCTAGCGTTGCCACCAGCTTAAAGGTCGCCAGGTCGATGAAGCTGACGGTCTTGCCAGGTTTCTTCGGCGTGCCCTGGTTGGCGACCAAAAGCAGCCGGCTGTCGGGTGTGGGGTAGACCTGAATCGGCACCGTCCCGACTGCGATCTTTCGAATCACCTTGCGGCTCACCGGATCGATCACCGCGACGCGGTTCTCCTCAGACAAGGACACGAACCCCAACCGGCCGTCGGGCGTGAAACCCACCTGCGCCGGGCCTTCGCCTACCGCAATCTGGGTGATCTGCCTTCGGCTCTCGGTGTCGATCATCGACACCGTGCCACCCTTCAAGTTGGCGACCCAGACCTGCTTGCCATCCGGACTGATGCGAAGACCGTGGGGCGATGCACCGACCGGGATCACCGCTACGACGCGTTGCGTACCGGTGTCGAGCACGCTGACGGTGTTGTCGCCGCCATTGTTGATGTAGGCGGTGCGGCCATCGCTGGCCACGACCACATGGGCGGGATTTTTGCCAACAGGCACCTTGGCGACGACGGCATCGGTGGCGGTATCGATGGCCCATACGGCTCCGGCACCCGCCATCGCCCCGTGCTCGGCCTTCGGGCCTTTCTCTGGCATCGCCTCGGCGGCCTTGCCGGGCTCGCCATTGTTGGTAACCCAGACCCACTTGCCGTCGGGCGAGACTTGTACGTTGTGCGGGCCCAGTCCGACTGGGATGCTGCCGGTCTTCCTGAAGCTCGTCGCGTCGATGACGCTGACTGTGTTTGCGCCTTCGTCGGCGACGTAAACCTTACCCCCGGCTGCGGCTGCCGAACCGGCTGCGGCAAGCACGGCAATCTGGGTGACGGCAATCAAAGTCTTGATTTGGCTGGCGAACATGATGAGAACTCCTTGAAAAAAAAGTGGCAGGGGCTGCAGCGGATACGGTTGATCGCAGACCATCGCCCGGCTTTGCATCGATGCCTTACAGCACCACCGGCTTGTCCGGCAGCTCGTTCCCGCTGCGCCCATCTGCGGGGAAATGCGTCACGAGGTGGTGCGTCACCGCCTGCACGCCACCCACCACACCGGTTGCAAAACTCGATTTCCTGAAACAGATTTCCATCTCGCGGCAAATCCTGCCCCATTCGTCTGGTTTTACTTTTGCGCTGATGCCACGATCGGCAACAATCTCCACCGCCCGATCTGCGAGCAACAGGTAAATCAGCAAGCCACTGTTGTGCTGGGTGTCCCACACGCGCAGTTGTGAAAACAGGTCAATCGCCCGTTCTCTGGCCGACTGTCCCTTGAACAGCGGCATGCCGTCGAGCCCGCCTTCGACCACGAAGCGTATTTC
>JANOMD010000276.1:0-2184 GCA_031420135.1 Rhodoferax sp.
CCGGCATCCGGCCACGTTTTGCCGACAAGTTGCTCAGCCAGGGCATTCCCATGCCCGATGAGATGTTTGACGCCAGCACGCGTTTTGAATAAGAACCCCGCACCTGAGCCAGAACACCCATGAACAATCTGTTTGACAACGCGTTCTTCCCCATCTTCGCGGTGGTGGCTTTTGTGGCCGTGGTGATGTTTGCCGAAGCCCTGTATTTGATCTGGAACACGTACAAGGGGCCGGAGGCGAAGAAGGTGGGGCAGCGCCTGCGCGCGCTTTCTGCCAGCGCCGACAGCACCGACCGCACCGCTGTGTTGAAAACACGCTTGTTGAGCGAGGTGCCGGCGATTGAACGCCTGTTGCTGGCCTTTCCGCGGGTTCACAACATCGACCGTTTCATCTTGCAGTCTGGCCTGGATTTGACGGTGGGCAAGTTGTTGTCAATCTCGATCCTGGTGGGAGTGTGCGTCTATGGCCTGCTGTTTTTTACCGCATTCGCGGCGCAAATGCGGCTGCTGTTGGCCTTGGCCTCATTTTTCCTCCCCTGGCTGTTTGTGCAGGTGAAGCGCTCAAAACGCCTGCGCAAGATGGAACAGCAACTGCCGGAAACCCTGGACCTGATTGGCCGCGCGCTGCGCGCCGGGCATGCCTTGCCTTCGGGTTTGAAGATGGCCGGTGAGGAGTTGCCGGAGCCACTGGCCACCGAGTTCCGCGTCACCCATGACGAAATCAACTTTGGCGTCTCCATGCAACAGGCCTTGAACAACCTGGGTGAGCGGGTGCCCATCACCGACATGCGCTATTTTGTGGTGGCGGTGCTGATCCAGCGGGAAGCCGGCGGCAACCTGACCGAGGTGCTGGACAACCTGAGCAAACTGATACGCAGCCGCCTCAGGTTTCATGCCCGCGTGAAGGTGCTGACCACCGAAGGGCGCATGTCGGCCTGGGTGCTGGGCCTGTTGCCGTTTGGCCTGGCGGCGCTGCTGAATTTTGCCAACCCCGAGTTCATCAGCGTCTTGTGGACCGACCCGGCGGGCATCAAGGTCACCAAGATCGTTCTGCTGATGATGGCGGTGGGCGGGATTTGGCTGTACAAACTTGTCAAGATTCGTGTGTAATTGCACGCAATGCGCAGAGCACCTTCAAGCATCAACTGAATTAGGCGGACACATCATGTGGGTCTATGCAGCGGCGATATTTATTCTGGTCACGTTAGCCAGCCTGGCCTTGATGAGCTGGCTGCTGCCCAACCGGGCGCAAAAACGCATGCAGGCGCTGGAGCTGCCGGGGCAAAAAACCGACTGGTTGAAAACGGCGGTGGGTATTGCCAGCCCTTTGGCGAAGTTGTCGATACCGGAAGGGGATTGGGAAAACTCCAGCATTCGCACCAAATTCATCAACGCGGGCATTCGCAACCCCAACGCGCCGATCCTCTTCTACGCTGCCAAGACCACGTTGCCACTGCTCCTGACCGGCGCTGGGTATTTGGGCATGGCGCTGGCGAGTGTGAGCCTGGAACGCAATCATCTGATATTTGTGTTGCTCATCCTGGCGACCATTGGTTGTTACTTGCCCAATATCCTTCTAGACCGCGTGATCACAGCACGCAAACGGGAAATTTTTGAAAATTTCCCGGACGCAGCAGACCTGATGCTGGTGTGTGTGGAGGCCGGCCTGGGGCTGGACGCGGCCATGGTCAAGGTGGCCGACGAAATGAAAATGAAAAGTGGTGCCTTGACCGAAGAGCTGCACCTGACCAATCTGGAAACCCGGGCCGGCAGCACGCGCGAGCAGGCCTTGCGCAACCTGGGTTTGCGCACCGGCGTGGACGAGATCAGCGCTTTTGTGTCGATGTTGACGCAGGCCGACAAATTTGGCACCAGCGTGGGCGAGTCGTTGCGGGTGTTTTCCGAAGACTTGCGGCACAAGCGGCAAATGCGTGCCGAGGAGCTGGCGGCAAAATTGTCGACCAAAATGTTGTTTCCGCTGGTGTTGTGCATCTTTCCCGCCATCAGCATGGTTGTGCTGGCACCCGCCGGCGTGCGGATCGTCCGGGTGCTTCTGCCAATGCTGGGTGGACAGAATTAACATTTTTCTGGGCTTGCAGCATAAGATGACGGATCACCACCCCGCATACAGGCCCTATTGACTGCTGCCGACATCGACCCTTCCCTTACCGTATCGATGTCCACG
>JANOMD010000277.1:0-8288 GCA_031420135.1 Rhodoferax sp.
CCCCGCATTGGATACGTTTTGAAAACCTGAGGATTGCGCGTTATGGATCAACTACTCAATGTGCTCGTGTTTGGCCTTTTGTTGGGCGGAATATACGGGCTGGTCAGCATCGGATTGAACCTGATCTTCGGGGTGGTGCGAATTGTCAATTTCGCGCAAGGCGAGCTGGTGATGTTCGGCATGTACGGCAGCTACTACGCCTACGCGTTTCTGGGCATCAATCCCTATCTGTCGGTGCTGTTTGTGGCGCCTTTGGTGGGCTTGCTGGGTGTCGCGATTCAGCGCCTGGTCATTCAACCGCTGCACAACGAATCCAACATGCAGATTTTCGCCACCTTCGGCCTGTTGATGTTGTTTCAAAATATTATGTTGGCGGTATCAAAGGGCGAAGCATTCAGCATCGGCGGGCAGGTTGGCACGGCGGTGCTCACTGTGGGCGACATCCGGATCAGCGTCGTGCGGCTGGTGACGCTGGCAGCCACCACCCTGATCACCATCGGCTTGCATCTGTTCCTTCGTCACACCATGACGGGCAAGTCGATACGTGCTGTGACGCAGGACAAGCGGGCGGCCAGGGTGATGGGCATCAATGTCGAGCGCACCTTCCTTTTCACATTTGGTATCGGCGCGGCGTTGGCCGGCATGGCGGGCGCCCTGCTCACGCCGATCTATTCGGTCACACCCGCCGTCGGCGGCAACTTCATACTGGCCGCATTTGCGGTGGTTGTGCTGGGCGGCCTGGGCAGCGTTTGGGGGGCCTATTTTGGCGGTCTCATTGTTGGGGTGGTAGAAGCGCTGGCTGGCTACTACATTGACCCGGCATTCAAGACTGCCATTTGGTTCATTATTTTCTTGGTTGTATTGATCGTTCGTCCCTCCGGCCTGATGGGCCAGGTGGGTGCGGAAGAAGTGGGGTTCCGTGAACAAAATTGATCCAGACGCGCGAGTCGATGCCATCGATCTCGCCAAACAATCGGGCATTGAGTCCGGCAACCGGGCACTGCTGAAATATTTGGCGGGGATGGCCATCGCATTCCTGCCGTTTGTCTTTATGGTGGACGATGCCCATTGGCTCAACATCATCGCGTTCACCTATTTGATGGGCGGGCTGGCGGCAGCCTGGAACATCATTGGTGGTTTTGCCGGTCAGTTTTCACTGGGCCATGGCGTGTTTTTCGGCATTGGCGCCTATGGGTCGGCCAAGCTTTATGTCGCCTTCGACCTGTCGCCCTGGCTGACTGTTATTCCCACAGCGGTTTTTGCAGCGCTTGTGGCCGTGCTGATTTCGTGGCCGACCTTTCGCCTGCGCGGGCCGTTTTTTGCCATTGCCACACTGGCATTCAACGAAGTTGCACTGGTGATCGCGCACAACTTCGAGTCGGTCACGGGCGGCCCACGGGGCATCATGATCCCGTTCAAGGAAGGCCTGGCCAACATGATCTTTCGTGAGCGCTGGCAATATGCGCTGTTGATGTTCGGGTTTGTTGCCATCGTTATTGGCGTCACCGTGGTGTTGCGCCGCAGCCGCCTGGGGTATTACCTTTTAGCGGTGCGGGAAGATGAAGATGCGGCGCGGGCATCGGGCATCAATGTGTTGGCAGTGAAGCTTCGCGGGATGGCACTCAGCGCCGGATTGACAGCGGTTGGGGGCACGCTTTTTGCCATGTACTTGCGATTCATTGACCCTCCGACCATCTTCAACCTGCAGGAAGTGGGCGTGAAGTTCGCATTGCTGACGCTGATTGGCGGCATCGGCACCATCGCGGGGCCGCTGCTGGGAGCTGCGCTGATCGTGCCATTTGAGAATTTCTTGCGGGCTGAACTTGCCAATGCATTGCCGGGCCTGAACCTGGCGATTCTGGGGCTACTGATGGTGCTGGCCGCGTTGTTTATGAAACGCGGCATCGTCGGAGCCATTGAAGACCTGCTGGCCTGGATGCGTCGCAAGGGGGGCAAGAAGCATGAGTGAACCCCTATTGGTCGCCGCTGGCGTCAGCAAACAATTCCTGGGCCTTCGCGCAGTGGACGAAGTCTCTCTGTCGGTCACCAAGGGCGAAATTGTCAGCATCATCGGTCCCAACGGTGCCGGTAAAACGACTTTTTTCAATCTGCTGTCTGGGCAATTAGCCCCGACCACGGGCGATGTGCGTCTACGTGGCGACACCATCAACAGCCTGCCCCCGCATGCACGCGCCCAGTTGGGCATGGGTCGCACGTTTCAGATTGCGAAGCCACTGATTGCCTTGAACGCCCTGGAAAACGTCATGATTGGCGCTTTCATGCGCCACAAAGCCCTCGCCACGGCGCGTGACAAAGCGATGGCCGTACTGGAGAAAGTAGGCCTTGCCCACCATGCCAGCCGCCGCGCCGGCGACCTGACGCTGAGTGAGCGGCGCCGCTTGGAGGTTGCGCGGGCTCTGGCGTTGGAGCCCGAGATCGTGTTGCTTGACGAGGTCATGGCCGGTCTCAACCAAAGTGAAGTTGGGCAGGCGATTGAGCTGTTGCAAGGGCTGCACGCGACTGGTTTGACCTTTCTTATCATTGAACACAACCTCAAAGTGGTGCGCGCGTTTTCGGAACGTGTGGTGGTGCTGGATCGCGGTCGAATGATTGCCGAAGGAACGGCCGATCAAATTCTCAATTCACCCGATGTGATCAAGGCCTATCTCGGGGAGGGGCATCAATGAGCGCCATTCTCAGCATTGAGGCGCTGTCCTCCGGTTACGGCGAATTGCCGGTGCTCGAAGGCATTTCGCTGGAAGTGGGGCGCGGAGAAATCGTCTCGGTGGTTGGTGCCAATGGGGCTGGCAAGACCACTTTGCTACTCACGATTGGTGGCCACCTGCGCGCGTTTTCTGGTCGTGTGCACTTTGACGGGAATGACATCACCCATGTCCCAGCCCACGCTGCGGCTGAATTGGGCTTGGTGATGGTTCCGGAAGGCGGCAGATTGTTTCCCTTCATGACTGTGCTTGAAAATCTGGAGTTGGGCGCCTTTCATCCTAGCGCGCGTGCGCAGTTGGCCGAATCGCTCGACGAGGTGATGACGTTGTTTCCGATCCTGGCCGAACGGCGCACCCAACTGGCGGGCCGCCTGTCTGGCGGGGAGCGCCAGATGTGCGCCGTGGCGCGCGCCATAATGGCCAAACCAAAACTGCTGATGCTGGATGAACCTTCGCTCGGCCTGGCACCCATCATGGTGGACAAGGTATTTGAAATGGTCAGCGAGTTGGTTCGAACCAAGGGACTTTCGGTGCTGTTGGTCGAGCAAAACGTCGGCAACGCGCTGCGCCTGTGCCAGCGCGGATGCATCATCGAACATGGCCGGATTTTGAAAACTGCCACGGGAGAAGAGTTGTTGCGCGACCCTGATGTTCGACGCTCCTATATGGGTTTGTAAGACGATGGAAAAAAAACACCAACCCATTTGCAGCATTGGCGCAGGTGCCGGTTTCGCCGGAGACAGGATCGACCCGGCTGTTGCCCTGGCAGCGTCGGGCCAGGTCGATACTGTGGTGCTTGAATGCCTTGCGGAACGTACCTTGGTACCGGCGCTCAAGGCCCGGTCTGAAAACCCTCAAGCAGGGTTTGACCCCCGGCTGCGCCGCCGCTTGGCACCGTTGCTGCCGGTTGCGTTTGCAAACCAGTGCCGGATCGTGTCGAACTTGGGCGCTGCCAACCCGCGCGCGGCGGGTCAGCAAATCGCTCAATTGGCCGCAGAACTGGGTTGTAAAGGAACGCGCGTCGCGGCCGTGTACGGTGATGACGTGATCCATTTGCGGGAGAAAATCGCTTGGGTGCAGCCGGTGAAGGGCAAACTGATCGGCGCTCACGCTTATCTAGGCGCTGGCGCTTTGTCTGATGCGCTCGACCAAGGTGCCAACGTCGTTGTGACGGGCCGGGTGGCTGACTCCGCGCTGTTCGCTGCCGCCGCCATGCGCAAACTGGACGCTGGCGAAGCCGCTTTGGCGGGTGCCATTTCAGTGGGCCATTTGCTGGAATGCGCGGGCCAACTGACCGGTGGCAACTACGACCCCATTGGCCAGGCACTACTTGGTGCGGCTGACTATGCAAGGCTGGGTTATCCGCTCGCGCAGGTGTTCGCCGATGGCAGTGCTGAGATCGCGATTCTCGATGGCGCACCTGGCTTGCTCAATGCCGATACCTGCACCCTGCAGCTCTTCTATGAAGTACATGATCCGGCGCGCTACGCAACGCCGGATTTGATTTTGGACTTTACCGGCATCCGCTTTGAGCAAATTGGAAAAAACCGCGTGCGCATGTCGGGTGCGCGCTCTCTCGGGGCCCCACCCACCCTCAAGGTGGCTGGTTTTCTCGAGTTGCCGGGCTACATCGCCGATGCCGAAATCGGCTTTGCCGGCACGGGAGCTTATGCCCGGGCGCAGCGTGCGGCAGAGACCCTGCGGCTGCGCTTGTCTGACTGGTGCGATGAAGATATTGCGATTGATTTGGTCGGTATCAATTCCGTTTTGCGTGCCGGGGCGCTTCCAAGCGCTGTGCCACCCGCTGAACTGCGTGTGCATGTTTCGGCCCGTTGCGCGGATCTTGAAGCCGCCCAAATCATTGAGGACGAAATTTACGCCATGACGCTGTCCGGCCCGGCTGGCGGCTGTAGCGTGCGCAGCGAACGCCGTCCACGCATTGAAGTGCTCGACGGATTCATCGCCCCCGAGTTGGTGCATGCCCAGATTGAATGGAGCCAATCATGAGTTCGGTGCGCGTGGGGGACTTGGCAACCGGGCGTGCCGGCGACAAAGGCAGTATGCTGGACCTCACCCTGGTGGCGCGCGACGATGCTGCCTATGAAGTCCTTCGACAAGAACTCAGCCAGGACTTTGTCCGCAGTGCGCTCAACCGTGTGGTTCCGGGTCCCGTTACGCGGTATGAGATTCCCGGTTTGCGGGCGCTTAAATTTGTCGCACCCGAGGCGCTTGCCGGTGGCGTATACGCTACCCTTCGCCCAGGATTGCATTGGCAAAAGGCAGCTATCTGGCTGCTACTTGATCTTGTTATACAAAAGGAGGGTACAAATTGAAAGCGTGGACTGATCTTTGGCCCGCCACGCGGCTTGAGGCGCATTTTGGCGATCGGGTTGTGCGCTGCTTTGCCGAACGCCCGCACAGCGTCCACACCTTGCTGTCAACCGCAGCCAGCCAATTTCCCGACCGTGACGCGCTGGTTTGCGGCGATCAACGTTTGAGCTGGCGAGATGTACTGGAGCAAACTGCGCAACTGGCGCAAGGCATGGCCAACCGTGGCATCCGGTCAGGTGATCGTGTTGCCATGGTGATCGGCAATTGCAACGAGTTTGTGACGACCTTGTTCGCCATTACCCACTTGGGTGCCATCGCGGTTCCCATCAGCATTCGCGAGCAGACCCCGGGGCTGGCCTACATGCTCAACGATTGTTCAGCGTCGATGCTGGTGCATGACGCTGATCTCGCAGATCGCCTGCCTGCCGCCACCGATATTCCGAGTTTGCGACACCGGATTGCGCTCGGGCCTTGTGAGGGGAGCGAACCCTTCCAGGCGCTGCTGAATTCTCGCGGCGAGTGCCCTGTCGCTGAAGTCGCGGAAGAAGACGTTGCCGCCATCATGTACACCTCGGGCACAACCGGCAACCCCAAAGGCGCAACACTCACCCACTTGGGAATCGTACATTCGACGATGCATTATCAATTTGGCATGGGCCTGCATGAAACCGATGTATCCATTGCTGCCGTGCCCTTGAGCCATGTCACCGGCCTGGTGGCGCTGGTTGCCACACTGGTCAAATGTGCTGGCACGCTCGTCATCATGCCCGCTTTCAAGGCCAGTCAATTCCTGCAACTGGCCGCACGGGAGCGCATGACGCATACGCTGATGGTGCCCGCCATGTACAACCTTTGCCTGCTTCAAAGCGACTTTGGCCAGCACAACCTCTCAAGCTGGCGGGTTGGCGCTTATGGCGGAGCGCCGATGCCGGTGGCAACCATTGACCGTCTGGCGCAGACGCAGCCCGGCCTGACGCTGATGAACTGCTATGGTTCGACCGAAACCACCTCGCCTGCCACGTTAATGCCGCAAGGGCAATCCGCAGCGCATAGTGACAGCGTTGGCCGCAACCTGGCTTGTGCCGAAGTTGCGGTTTTTGACGAGCACGGGCGGGAGGTCGCCGAAGGGCAGTTGGGTGAAATCTGGATCAAGGGCCCCATGGTGGTCAAAGACTATTGGGGAAATACGGCTGCGACCCAAGCCAATTTCACAGGCGGCTTCTGGCACTCAGGTGACATTGGATCGATTGACGCTGCGGGCTATGTCAAAGTGGTTGACCGCATGAAGGACATGATCAACCGGGGCGGCTACAAGATTTACACCATTGAGGTCGAAAACGCGCTGTACGGCCACCCCGCTGTGCTGGAGTGCGCAGTGGTTGCCAAACCCTGCCCTGTTCTGGGCGAGCGCGTACACGCTTTCATTACTCTGCGCGAAGACAGCGCAAGTGGCGTAACCGTGCAGTCATTGAAAGACCATTGTGCTCGCCGCCTGTCTGACTACAAGGTGCCTGAGACCTTTACCCTGTCAGAAAACCCCTTGCCCCGCAACTCCAACGGCAAAGTCGTCAAGCGAACCTTGCGTGACCTGGCCATCGTTATGGCCTCGGCCAAAGAATAGAACCAGATCATGGCCAATGCAGATATCAGCACGTTGGACAAACTTCGCGCCCAGGTTGGCAAAGAGGTGGTGGTGACCGAATGGGTGCTGGTTTCGCAGGAGCGGATCAACCAATTTGCGCAAGCCACTGGCGATTTTCAGTGGATCCATGTGGATGTGGCGCGGGCTACCAGCGAGTCACCCTTCGGCGGAACCATTGCGCACGGCTTTTTGACCCTTTCGCTCTTGGGCAAGTTCTATGACGATGACATCATCCTGCCGTTTTGCGATGTCGGTATCAACTATGGCTTGAACAAGGTTCGGTTTACCAATCCGGTACGGGCTGGCAGCCATGTGCGTGGCCGTTTTGTGCTGACCCAACTTGAAGACATTGCCGACGGAATCCAGTTGACCTGGACTATCCACTTCGAAATTGAGGGCATTGAGCGACCCGCCTGCGTGGCCGAGCACGTGGTTCGGCGCTACTTCCGCAAATCATGAAGACAGGAACATCGGCCATGACCCACAAAACCGCAATCATCACCGGCGGTGCCACGGGAGTCGGTGCGGCAACGGCGCGCCTGCTTGCCTCGCGTGGCTACAACGTGCTGATCAACTACAGCCGCAGCGCCGATGAGGCCAATGCTGTCTCTGCGGCCTGCCAGGCGTTGGGCGTTGACGCTTTTAGCGCGCAGGGCGATGTCTCCAGCGACGCTGATTGCCGTGCGCTCGTGAAGCTGGCCGCTGACCGATGGGGCCAGGTTGACGCCCTGGTCAACAGCGCCGGGGCCACGCGATTCATTCCCATGGCCGACCTGGACGCGGTGACCACCGCCGATTTTGAGCGCATTTTTGCGGTCAACACCATCGGTCCGTTCCAGATGGCCCGCGCTGTCAGGGCGTACATGCCACAAAGTGGGGCCATCGTGAACGTGTCGTCGATTGCCGGGGTCATTGGCAGCGGCAGTTCAATGCCTTATGTCCTGTCCAAAGCAGCACTGAACACGCTGACCATTGCCCTGGCGCGTCTGCTGGCGCCAGGCATCCGCGTCAACGCAGTGCTGCCGGGCATGATTGACGGCCGCTGGATGCGTGACGGCTTGGGCGACGAGGCCTTCGAGCGTGCCAAACTTCAAGCAGCGAGCGCGTCTGCGTTGGGCAAAATAACCCAGCCCGAACACATTGCCAGTGCCATAGCCTGGTTGCTCGAGCCCGATTGCATGGTGACCGGCCAGCTCATCCCGGTCGATGGTGGTTTCATGTTGGGTCGCCCGCCCGCGCCTGCTCCCGGTGGGAAGCGCTGAACCATTGCGCAGCAGCCACGCAACCGTCCCGAGCCCTGAATTACATCAAAAGCCGTCGGCTGCCTTCGGGGCAGCCCACTTTTGTTCGACAATACGCGGGTGCGCCCGAGTGGTGAAATAGGTAGACACATCGGACTTAAAATCCGCCGCTTCGTGAATAACGGGCGTACCGGTTCGATTCCGGTCTCGGGCACCATCGCCAGCACAAATCAGCCTCGGGCTCCCGGAACCGATACGTCCAGGTCAGATAAGGCCAGGCGCATGAATGAAAGCAAGTTTTTCTGCTGCTCGCCGCACTGGACTGCCGCGTCAATGCGCCATCAACACTGG
>JANOMD010000278.1:0-4586 GCA_031420135.1 Rhodoferax sp.
GCCTGTTTGACAATGTCGTCCATGCCGCTATTTTGCGCTTACTTGGGCGGCGCTGCATGATCCATCAACCAGCCGCCGACCGTTTCAGGCAAGGTGCGCAAATGGGCCGGGAACGCGCCGGCAGCGAAACCGACGTGGCCGCCGTGCCTGGGTTGCCAAAGGGTTACGTATTTGCCGACTTCGGATTGCAGCGGCAAGCTGGAGGCGGGCATGAACGGGTCATTCAAGGCGTTGACCACCAGTGCCGGAATCCGGATCCGGTCCAGCTGCGGTTTGGCCGATGCACGGGCCCAGTAATCGTCGGTATTCTTGAACCCATGTAGCGGGGCGGTAAAAATATTGTCAAACTCGTACAGGTCACGGGCTCGCAACAGCGCTTCACGGTCGAACAGGCCGGGGTGCTGGGCCAGTTTGCGCAGCGCCTTGGGCCGCATCGAGTTGATGAACATGCGGGTATAGACCAGCCGGTTGAATCCGCGTCCTATCGCTTGGCCACTGGCCGCCAGATCCAGGGGCGAACAGATGCTCGCCACGGCACTCACGTCGCCGGACGCCGCATCGCCCATTTCTTCTGCCCAGCGCATCAGGGCGTTGCCGCCCAGCGACACGCCCAACGCGATGATGGGGCCGCTATGCGCCTGACGAAGCCGCTGCAAAATCCAGCCAACCTCCTCGAAATCACCCGAGTGATAGGCGCGCGGCGCCCAGTTGATTTCGCCGCTGCAACCTCGAAAATGCGGCACCGCGAAATCCAGACCCCGCGCCTGGCAAAAATCGGCGAACGCTTCGGAATAGTGGCTGCGTGATGTCCCTTCCAGCCCGTGAAACAGCACCAAAAGCGGTGTTCCAGACGTTTCAGGACCGAATTTCAGAAAGTCAACATCAATAAAGTCTGCATCAGGCGCCAGCCAACGCTCGCGCCTGAATTCCGGCAATGTCGCCATGACCCTGCGGGAGTACAGTGCGGGCCAGATCGTCTGCAAGTTGCCGCCGGGAAGCCACCACGGCGGTTGATAGTGCATGACGGATTGGAGAGCGGCCAATGGGGAGTTCGCCTTAGTGCAGCACCGGCGGTGCGTCGTTGATTTCCTGGGCTTCGTTGGGCGAGCCCGGGCTGGCATGGTGCGCTACCAGACGCCAACCCTGGCCAGTGCGGTGGTACACATTGGTGGCCAACACCCAGGCGTTGGCAGGGCCGGATTCGGTCATTACTTCAATGCGTTCCAGCACACTGTGCACGGCGCTGGCCAGTGCTTCCACCTTGCGAACCTGCTGCGGCCACGCGCGGATCCGGCCATTGGCAAAAACCGCGTCAAAAGCCGAGCGGATGGCACCGACCCCGACCACGCGCGGGCCGCCCGGGAGCACACAGACAACGTCGTCCTCGTCAGCCCAGCAGGCCATCAGCTTTTCAATGTCGCCATTTTGCAGCGCGTCATAAAACGCAGCTTCGATCTCGTCGGCAGTTCCTCCCACCATGGCGGCTTGGCTTTTTGCTTTTGGCATGGTTTGTTGCGTCTGGCGGGTCTCGAAGTGGAAGACTACCTATGTTACCGTCTGGGCTTCGACCGTTTTGCAGGAGATTAATATGATATATCGGCTGCTCACGCGCTTTACCGCGCTGGTTTTGCCCCTGATTCTGGTGGGTTGCGGGTATAACGACTTTCAGCGTCTGGACGAGCAAACCAAATCAGCCTGGAGTGAAGTGCTGAACCAATACCAGCGCAGATCCGATCTGGTGCCCAATATTGTGGCAACCGTCAAAGGCGAAGCGGCCTTTGAGCAAGACACGTTGACCAAGGTAATTGAAGCCCGCGCCAAAGCGACGGCCATCCAGGTCACACCGGAAACGCTGAACAACCCTGAGGCGTTCAGGAAGTTTCAGGCGGCGCAGGGAGAGTTGGGCAGTGCCTTGAGTCGGCTGATGGTGGTGTCCGAGCGCTACCCGGACCTCAAAGCCAACCAGGGATTTCGTGATTTGCGGGTGCAGCTTGAAGGCACCGAAAACCGCGTTACAGTGGCACGCAACCGCTATATCCAGACGGTGCAGGAGTACAACGTGTTAACCCGCAGCTTTCCGAACAACCTGACGGCGATGGTGTTCGGCTATGCCACCAAGCCCAACTTTGCGGAGCAAAACGAGGAGGCTATCACAGCGCAGCCGACGCTGGACTTCACCAAGAAGCCGTAACCACCTGATCAACCGGTCACCCTTGGGCATCGTCTGATCATCGCCAGCATGACTTGCGGCGCAGTTCACCGAGGTTTGATGCGCTTGGCTTATAACGGGCTGGGGTGGTGGCAGACGTGCGGGCTGCTATTGGCTGTGGCCCTGTTCGCTGGCGGTGTTAGGGCGCAAAACCTTGTGCCCATCCCCGGGCTGACCAGCCGGGTCATCGACACCACGCAAACCTTGAGTGCAGCCGATGTGCAGACGCTGGATGCCAAGCTTTCCGCCTTTGAGCGACAAAAAGGCTCGCAAATCGTGGTGCTGATGGTGGCCACCACGCAACCTGAAGACATCGTGTCGTTCGCCAACCGGGTCGGTAACGTCTGGAAAATCGGGCGCAAAGAAGTCGGCGATGGCGTGCTGCTGATCGTGGCCAAAGACGATCGCAAGGTGCGCATTGAGGTGGCCAAAACACTCGAAGGGGCGATTCCCGACCTGGCGGCGCGCCAGGTGATTGAATCAGCCATCACCCCCAACTTCAAACAGGGCAACTACGCCGCAGGCTTGAGCGCCGCTGCTGACCAGTTGATCACCCGCATTACGGGCGAAGCGTTGCCAGAGCCGAAGCGCGACAGCACCGGCACTGGCAACGCCTTTGGGTTTGATTGGGCGGACTTTGCCATCTTCATGTTTTTTGCGGTACCGATTGCGGGTGGCATTGCGCGAAGCATCTTTGGCCGAAAGCTCGGATCTCTTTTAGTGGGCGGCGGCGTGGGCGCGCTGGCGATGGTCGTCACAGCCAGCCTGCTGATGGCGGGCCTGGCGGCGGTTGCCGCGCTTGTCGTCACCTTGATGTTTGGGGGTGGCATAGCGGCATCATCGGGGTCGCGTCGCTCGGGAGGCTCTTCAGGCTGGGGCGGTGGAGGTTTCGGCGGCGGTGGCGGAAGCTTTGGCGGCGGCGGCGGTGGCGGTTTTAGCTCGGGCGGCGGCGGTGATTTTGGCGGCGGCGGCGCGTCGGGCGACTGGTGATAGATATGTTCAATAAGCTCAAACGCATTCTGAAACACCGTTGGCTCGACGAGGGCGATGCCAACCGCGCCGTGCCTGCGGACATGGTAGAGCGGCTGATGCGCCGCGTTGCCGCCAGCGAACAACGCCACAGTGGCGAGATTCGTATTTGCGTGGAAGCGGGCTTGCCCTTGAGTTATCTTTGGCGCAACGCAGCAGCGCGCGAACGGGCGATTACGCTGTTTGGAAAGCTGCGTGTTTGGGATACACAGTACAACAACGGCGTGCTGATCTATCTGCTGCTGGCTGACCATGCCATCGAAATCGTGGCCGACCGGGGCTTGAATCATCGGGTGACAGATGCAGACTGGAAGGCCTTGGTGCAAAACCTTGGCACCGCCGTTCGCGCTGGGCGTTATGAAGACGGGCTGACCCAAGCGTTGCAGGAGGTGTCGGCGGTGCTGGTCACGCATTTCCCGCTGGCATCGGGGCAGGGCAGCCCTGATGAACTGCCCAACAGGCCCATCGTTGGTTAGCCAAAAGCGCGTTCCAAACTAAAAAGCCCCGCGCTGGGAGCCGGGGCCTTTTGTTACTGACAGCTTTGAAAACGGCTACTTTTTCTGGCGGTATTTGCGCAGTGCTGCAATTTCAGCAGCAATGACGTACAGCTCGGACGAAATCTTCGCCTGGTCGATTTCGCTCTTGGCGTTCTTCAGTGCCTCTTCAGCGGCGGCTTTGGCTTCGTTGGCTTTTTCGTCGTCCAAGTCTTTGCCGCGCACTGCGGTGTCTGAGAGCACCGTCACGCAGTTAGGCTGCACTTCCAAAATGCCGCCGGCAACGAAGATGAATTCTTCAGTTCCATCAGCCATCTGAATGCGCACCGACCCCGCCTTGATGCGGGTGATCAGCGGCGTGTGGCGCGGGTAAATGCCGAGCTCGCCCGCTTCACCCGGCAGAGCCACGAACTTGGCTTCGCCGGAAAAGATGGACTCTTCGGCGCTGACGACATCAACGTGAATCGTTGCCATGATCAGGCTACTTTCTTGGACTTCTCAATGGCCTCGTCGATTGTGCCGACCATGTAGAAGGCTTGCTCGGGCATGTGGTCGCACTCGCCGTTCACAATCATCTTGAAGCCACGAATGGTCTCGCTCAAAGGCACGTACTTGCCGGGTGAGCCGGTGAACACTTCTGCCACGTGGAACGGCTGCGACAGGAACCGCTGAATCTTGCGCGCGCGGGCCACGGCCAGCTTGTCTTCCGGGGCCAGGTCATCCATGCCCATGATCGCGATGATGTCGCGCAGCTCACGGTAACGCTGCAAGGTGCCCTGCACGGCGCGAGCGGTGTTGTAGTGATCCTCACCCACAACTTGGGGCGAGAGCTGGCGGCTGGTGGAGTCCAGTGG
>JANOMD010000279.1:0-3370 GCA_031420135.1 Rhodoferax sp.
AAAAAAATCCCAACCAAGGCTACTGCATGGCCGTGGCGGGTCCGAAGGTGGCGAAATTTCGCAAGACGTTCAGCCGTTTGGCGAAGCCCTGAGAGCATGGTCGAAGTGAAGACCAAAACCCCCGTCAAATACTCGTTGGACATTGTGGTGGTGGAGGGCAAATTTGCAGTGTTGAATGATGATCCGTATGGGCTGTATTACCGGATTACGGATGCCGTCAGCGTCAAATAATTGTTGAGGTCGATGTTGAACCGGCCATCGTTCAAGCGGCTATCGCTTAACCCGGTATGGGTGGTGGCGTTCGCCATGGCGATGCTGTTGGCCCAAGGCTTGGGCCTGTTGCACCGCTCGGCGGGGCAAGTAACGCAGACACACACGCAAGCAGCGCAGGCACACGCACACGCCAGTGCTCACCATCACGCGCAGGGGCAGACGGGCGATTTTTTGGGCAAGCTGTTCGCAGGACACGCGAGTGGTGCGGACTGTCAGATTTTTGACCAGTTGAGTTTTTTTGATGCCGCCTGCCCTTTGCTGGCGGTGGGCTTGTCGCTGGCGTTGTCCAGTGCTTTATGCACGCTTCTTCAGGGCCTTGCATGTGCCCGCTGGCACGCGCAGTTTCAGGCGCGCGGCCCCCCGTTTCCTCGTTGAGTTATTGCCAGTTCTGGCACTGCCGGTGGTCTGAAAAGTCCACCGGCAGTCGCGCCTTTCTCTTTCTCTTCGAGGTTTTCATGAAAAATTCATTCGTGCGTCATGCAGTGGGCATCGCCATTCTGGTTCTCGTATCGGCTGGTGCGCAGGCGCAGCAGACATTGCCATCTGCATCGAAGCCCGCCACGGTCACGCTCAAAGAGGTCACAGTCACGGGCAACCCGTTGGGTGCAACGGATTCCATCATCCCGACGGTTCAGTACTCGGGTCAAGGCCTGCTGCTGCGCTCGCAATCCACGCTGGGCGAAACGCTGGACGGCACGCCGGGTGTCAGCAGCAGCTACTTTGGCCCCAACGCCAGCCGCCCGGTGATTCGCGGGCTGGATGGGGATCGGATTCGCATCCTGCAAAACAGCGGCTCCAGCCTGGATGCATCGGGCCTGAGTTTTGACCACGCCGTGCCCAGCGACCCCATCAGCATGGAGCGCATTGAGGTGCTGCGTGGCCCCGGTGCCTTGTTGTACGGTGGCAATGCCGTCGGTGGCGTGGTGAACATCATTGACAACCGCATCCCGCGCGAGGCCTTGTTTGACGCCAAAGGTGGCGTTACGGGCAAGCTCGATGTCGGTATCGGTTCAGGCAACGCCGAAAAACGCGCCGGCCTGTTGCTGGAAACGGGAACTGATCGCTACGCCCTGCATGTAGACCTGTTTGGCCGAAGGACAGACGATGTGACGGTGCCGATTGACCTGGCCTGCACCAAGGCAACATCACCTGCGGTGCAAAACAAAATTTGCAATTCTGCCGCCACGTCCTCAGGCGGCGCAGTGGGAGGCTCGGTCTTTTTCAACCAGGGCTACCTGGGCTTGTCGGCCAGTGATTTCCGTTCGAACTACGGCACGGTGGCCGAGGACGCGGTCACCATCGCCATGCAATCGCGCCGTTACGCGATTGAAGGGGAAGCCAGAGGGTTGGGCGGCTTCCTGCAAAGCATCAAAGCGCAGGCCAGCCGCACCGAGTACCAGCACACCGAGTTTGAGGGCGGTACAACCGGCACTGTTTTCAAGAACAACGGCAGCGATCTGCGCTTGCAGGCGCGTCACGCGAAGTTCGGCGCGCTTGAAGGTGTGCTTGGCGTGCAGTTGGATGAGTCTCAATTTTCGGCCGATGGTGCCGAGACTTTTGCCCCGTACAGCAGCACGCGCCAGTCGGCGCTGTTTGCGCATGAGGAGCTGTCAACCTCCTGGGGCAAGTTAAGTTTTGGCGCGCGTGTTGAGTCGGTCAATATCGAATCCCAGGGCAACCCGCAGGTGGCACGTTTCCTACCGGCCAGCCGCAGTTTCAACCCGACCAGCTATGCGTTTGGCGCGCTGTGGAATATCGCGCCGCAGTGGCAGTTGACGGGCAACCTGTCGTACAGCGAACGCGCACCCAAAGACTACGAGCTGTTTGCCGACGGCCCGCACCTCGCCACCAACGCGTATGAAGTGGGCAATGCCAACTTCAGCAAAGAGCAATCCACGAATCTGGACATTGGCGTGAAGTGGGCACGCGGCGCGAACAACTTTGGCGTGAGTGCCTTTGTGAATCAGTTCAACAACTACATTGCGCTGGATGCGACCGGTGTGCTGCGCGACACGAACGGAAATGGCGGCGCAGGAGCGGGCGTGACAGATTCAGGCAATGGCGACAACACCTCGCTGGAGTCGGGCGGTATGGCGGGCATCTTGCCCGAGTTTGCGTATTCACAGGTGGGCGCGCGCTTCACCGGACTGGAGGCCAGCGGCAACATCCGTCTGATCGATGCGGGACAAACGCTGGATCTGGCTTTAACTGCTGACCTGGTGCGCGCCACCAACACGACCACCGGTCAAAACCTGCCGCGCATTGCCCCCGCGCGTTGGGGTGCCGCGTTAGCGTGGTCGCAAGGCGCGTGGGGGGCGGGCTTTGCCGTCAATCATGTGGCGGCGCAGCGTGATGTGGCACCCGGCCAGCCTGCCACTGCTGCCTACACGATGCTCAACGCGTCGCTGCGCTATCAACAAAAGCTGGGGGCCAGCACGCTGCTGTGGTTTGCCAAGATTGACAACCTGAGCGATGTGCTGGCCTATTCCGCGACCTCGATCCTGACGCAAACCGCGCCGGGCAGAGCGCCCTTGCCGGGGCGCAGCCTGAAGTTGGGCTTGCAGGCGAGCTTTTGACGCCGATGATCGATTGACCTGAAAATGAGCTAAAAATTAACCTGCGGGTTAGTTTTTAGCTTGAAAAGGGGAAAAATCTATCAAAAATATGATGTTTTAGGCCTCTAGCTCTCGTATTATATAGATGTATTGCTATTTAATATATAGCATTCGACATCGGCTAACACTTTCGTCAACGTGCGTTCAAGCGCATCGTCAGGCCCACCGGGTTCATGGTGAAAGCCATCAGCTCGCGCGCGGGTTGGCCATCGGGCGTGTCAACCGCCTCAATGTCAAAACTCGACAGCAGCATGGCCATGGCCATCTTCATCTCCAGCAGCGCCAGATAGCGCCCCGGGCACATGCGTGGGCCAGAGCCAAACGGCATGGCAGCGCGTTTGGCCTCGGGGGTCAGCGGGTTTGGCGCATCGGCCAGCCAGCGTTCTGGCAGGAAAGCATGGGGCTGTGCAAAGAGCGGCTCGCGCACACTGTCATGGCGCAGCACGCCCCAGATGATGTCGCCCTTGACCACGCTCACATCG
>JANOMD010000280.1:0-1539 GCA_031420135.1 Rhodoferax sp.
GCGCTTTTTAGCGTCTGGCGGCGCCACGCACAAGCTGCGCGCCTTGCTGGCGGACAAGCCGGTGCTGGAACATGTGCTGGATGCCGTGCGCGCCAGTGGCCTGCCCTGGCATCTGGAAGACGCGGGCCATCCCGGCATGGGCGATTCGATTGCGGCAGCGGTGCGGGCCACGCGGGACGCCAACGGCTGGCTGGTTCTGCCGGGGGATTTGCCGTTGATACAAAGCGCGACGCTTTGCCTGCTGGCCGATGCGCTTGGGGGCTGGCGTGCGCGTGAGCTTGCGGGTGTGCCGCCCGGCGGGTCAGCCGGCGCAGTGGGGCAATATGAGGTGGTCATCCCCGTCTGCAACGGTCAACGCGGGCACCCGGTCGGGTTTTCTGCCGCGTGCCGGGATTCTTTGCTAAATTTAAAAGGAAATCAGGGTGCAGCCCCCGTCATCAGGGCATACAAAGCTATTGAAATTATAGTTGATGATGTTGGAACCGTGACCGACATTGACACCGTGGAAGACCTGCAACGCGCGCAGACTCTCATCCAGGCCCGGTAGTGCAAGCGTGGGCTGTGGCGACGCGGCGAGGCTGGCCCCGCCAACTCAATTCAGCGCGGCGCGTGGGACAGCAAGCGCCCCAATGCGTGATCATGGATGCCATGTTCTTTCAGGCCAAGAAACGTCTGTTCTGCATAGTGCAGCGTGGTGCCGTAACGGCCGCAGGCGTCTGAAAAAATCTGCCGGTACTGCGCCTCCTGCAGGTCACCGGTGTAGTTGGGGCTCTTGCGCGACAGCGTGAAAGCCAGCGCCCGCACCGGGCCGGCCTCGGTGGCGCAATGCAGCCATTTTGGGTCGTACACGCCGGTGACCATTTCACGGTGCCACAGTTTTTGCAGAACCTCATGCGCATCGCTGTGCGGCACGCGCAGCACCACGCCCTGGCAGCTGCCGCCCGAGAGCAGGGCAAACACCAGGCCCGGACACGCCGGGGTGCCCCGGTTGACGCGGCTCCACATCTTGAGCGCGCGGTGCCAGCCATGCACTTTGGCCAGGCGGTGCTCGGCCACGTCAAAATCGGGCCGCCAGATCAGCGAGGCGTAGCCAAACACCCACAGGTCAGTTTTGCCGCCCCAGGCCTCGCGGGTGGATTCCAGCATGGGGGCGGGATCGCGCACGGGGGCGGGCGAAAGTGTGGGCCAAGGTGCGGGCAGGGGTTCGGTTGGCGGAGGAGGGAAAACGGTCATCTGCAAACTTTATAGTCGAAGCCACTACTGTCCGGTCAAAACCCCAACAAAATCAATTGTGTAGCGGCGGGTGGTGGTTGTGTTTTGTAGTCATCGGTCTGCAAGGCGCATGAAATCAGGGTTTTCTCGAAAACCGAGACCGACAAAATCTGTAAACAAGTGTAGAGCGAGGATTTGAGTTGCAACTCCTTTTTAACAATGGCGATGAGCACATAGGTGGCGATGGCACACCAGACCTGCATCTTCACGGCGTTCTCGCTGTTGCCCAAAAACGCTTGATTCGCAGGTGCTCGGAATAGTCGCGTG
>JANOMD010000281.1:0-4271 GCA_031420135.1 Rhodoferax sp.
GGTCATGATCTTCAAACCGGGCGTCGACGAGCTGCAGGCACGCCAACTGGTGACGGAACGCGTGGCGATCGCCACGTCAAACTTGCCGACCTGGGCGGCCCCGCCGCACATCATGCCTCCTTTGTCGTCCACCAGCCGGGTGATGAAGATCGGTGTCACGTCCAAAGACAAGTCGGTGATGGACCTGTCCATGCTGGCTTATTGGACCATCCGTGCCCGATTGCTTGGGGTTCCGGGTGTCGCGAATATTGCGATTTGGGGCGAGCAGTTGAAAATGCTCCAGGTGGTAGTGGATCCGGAAAAGCTAGCCACACTTGGCGTGACGCTGGATGAGGTGCAGGAAGAGGTTGCGGACGCGTTGGACGTGGGTCTTTTGCGTTACTCGAAGGGCGCGCACATTGGCACGGGCGGTTTCATTGATACGCCAAACCAGCGTATGGAGGTGCTGCACACGTCCACCGGCCAAACGCCAGAGACCTTGGCACTGGTTCCGATCAAACTGCGCGATGGCAAGCCGTTGCTGCTGGGGGACGTCGCAAAAATCCTGTACGCGCCGCCCGACATGATCGGCGACGCCGTCATCAATGATGGGCCCGGCCTGATGCTCATCGTGGAGAAGTTTCCATGGGGCAATACGCTGGAAGTCACGCGTGGCGTGGAGTCGGCGCTGGAGGCCATGAAACCCGGGCTGCCGGGCGTAGAGATCGACACCAAGATATTTCGGCCGGCGACGTTTATCGAGGACTCAATTAACAATCTCTCGTTTGCGTTGTTGCTCGGTTGCCTGCTTGTGATTGTGATTCTTGCCGCCTTCCTGTATGACCTGCGCGCGGCATTGATTGCCATTGTGGCAATTCCGCTTTCATTGCTTGCGGGTGGCCTGGTAATGTTCCTGGCGGGTGCGTCGGTGAACACGATGGTGCTGGCGGGGTTTGTGATCGCATTGGGTGGTGTGGTGGACGACGCCATTATTGGCATTGAAAATATCATGCGACGGCTGCGCCAACATCGCAAGGAAGGCGGAAGTCAGTCCACTGCGAGTGTGATTCTCGAGGCAACGATGGAAGTGCGAACGCCGATTCTGTATGCCACCTTGATTATCGTGCTGGCGGTGTTGCCGGTGTTCTTCATGGAAGGCCTTTCCGGCGCGTTTTTCAAGCCGCTGGCTACCGCTTACGTGCTTGCTATGCTGGCATCGATGCTGGTCGCCGTGACGGTTACTCCAGCCTTGAGTTTGATCATGCTACGCAACGCCCCGCTTCAGGGACGGGAGTCGCCGCTGGTCAAGTGGCTGGTGCTTGGTTACGGGAAACTTCTGGAAAAGACCACCCGCACTCCGCGCCCCTCCTACATCGCCGTGGCCGTGGTCACGTTGGCCGGTTTCGCCATGTGGCCGCTGCTCGGCCACTCCCTTCTGCCAGACTTCAAGGAGCGCGATTTCCTGATGCATTGGGTCACCGAGCCCAGCACTTCGCACCCGGAGATGGTGCGTATCACCACACGCGCGAGCAAAGAATTGCGCGCGATTCCCGGTGTGCGCAATTTCGGCGCACATATCGGCCAAGCCTACTTGGCGGACGAGGTGTATGGCGTCTATTTCGGTGAAAACTGGATCAGTGTGGACCCCAAGGTTGACTATGACCAGGCGGTTGCTGCGGTCGGTTCAATGGTCGATGGTTATCCAGGTTTATACCGCGATCTGCAGACCTACCTGAAGGAGCGTATTCGCGAGGTGCTCACTGGTGCCGGGGAAGCCATCGTCGTTCGAATCTATGGACCCGACCTGCAGGTTTTGCGAGACAAGGCCGAAGAAGTGCGCCAGGTGATGGCAGAAGTGCCGGGCGTGGATGCGTTGCACAAGGAACTGATGGTGGAGGTCCCGCAAATACAGGTTACGGTGAAGCTGGAAGAAGCGCAAAAATATGGGCTGAAACCCGGCGATGTGCGGCGCGCCTCTGCCGTGATCGTGGCCGGCAACGAAGTGGGGGACATCTTCAACAGCGGGCGGACCTATGACGTGCATGTGTGGACCAACAAGGAGTCTCGCCACAGTCTGCATGCGCTCCAGCAGATGCTGATCAATACGCCCACCGGAAAAACCGTGCGCCTCTCCGAAGTCGCTGACGTGAAAGTGGCACCCACGCCCAACAGCATCAGCCGCGAGGGTGGCTCACGGCGTATTGACGTGCATTCCAATGTCAAGGGCCGCGATCTGGCCTCAGTGGCCGAAGATGTGCAGGCGCGAATTCACAAAATTGACTTTCCAATTGGCTATCGCGCCGTGTTGCAGGGTGAATATGCCGAGCTTCGTGCGGCACGGGCCAGGATCACGCTGTACTCATCGCTTGCGGCCTTCGCGATTTTTCTGCTCTTGCACCTGAGCCTGGGCAATTGGCGCCTTGCCACCATGACGTTCCTGACGCTGCCTTTCGCCCTGGTTGGCGGTATCCTGGCATCATTTGCCGGGGGTGGCGTAATTTCGCTGGGCTCGCTGGTGGGTTTCCTCACGGTGCTGGGTATTGCGGCGCGCAATGGCATCATGATGATCAGCCATTTCCAGCATCTGGAGAAATACGAAGGCGAGCCTTTTGGCCTGGACCTGGTGTTGCGGGGCGCGCGAGAACGACTGTCACCCATCCTGATGACCACGGGAGCCACAGCGCTGGCGATTGTTCCGCTGGTGATCTACGGCAATTTGCCGGGGCATGAAATCGAATTTCCGATGGCGGTCGTGATCCTTGGTGGATTGGTGACATCGACATTGCTGAACCTCTTTATCGTTCCTGCACTGTATTTGCGCTTTGGGCGCGGCGTGGTGAAGGCAGGGGAAGGCGGTGAACCAGAGCATCGGCTGGCGGTAAAACCAGCTTAAAGTCATGGCAATTTTTTGGGTCATGAATCGTTCAAACTGGAGATACACCATGAAAAAGTGGATTGTTCTGGCGGCTTTTGTTGCGGTTTGGGTGCCATCCGCTAGCGCTCTGGCACAGGAAAAATTCGAAAAGGCCAAGATCTACTTTGAACAAAATGTTCAAGATAAAGACGTTGAAGTCAAATTTGACGTGATTGGTGGCAGCGCCGGGCTTGCGACGGTAAAGGTAACCGCTCCAGATGGTCGCACGGTCGTGGACTTCAAAGCCGGCGATTCGAAAATGGGCATTCGCCACCTCATTCTGGAAACACCTGAACCGAAGAACGATGGCACCATCGAAAAGGATTTTCCGGCAGGCGTTTACAAGTTCACCGGTACTCTGGTGGGTGGGAAAGCCTTGCAAGGCGAATCCACCTTGAGCCACACCCTGCCGGCTGCAGCCTCGTTCCTGCGTCCGAGGCCGAACGAGAAAAATGTGCCGCTTAAAGGATTGCGCGCCAGCTGGGCAGCCCAGAAGAATCTGGAGGCGGTCGTGATCATCCTTGAGCAGGAGAAAACCGGTCGCGATATCCGCGTGACACTGGCAGGAGACGCCACATCATTTGCCGTGCCAGACGGATTCCTCCAGCCGGGCATGGAATACAAAATTGCGGTTGGAACGGTGGCGGTTGGCGGTAACGCCTCGTTCTATGAAACTTCATTCACGACTGCTGGCGTGAGTGCCTTGGCCAAAACGGCACACGTCAGCCCTGCGGCGACGCCCGGTGGCGGCAAGGCCATTTCGCAGGACGACGCCAAACAAATTGCCTTGAAAGCGGTACCAGGCAAGGCCATCAACGTAGCCGTGGAAAAGCAAAATGGCATCAACCGCTATGTTGTGGAAGTGGTGCCGGTGGCCGGTGGCAAAGAGCTCGACGTGATCATCGACATGGCCAGCGGCAAAGTGATCGGTATTGAAAAATGACACTTCCGAAATTGCAAGCTTGATGAGCAATTTTTTCGACCCAGATAACCTCAAACCAAAGGAGCCACCCCATGTCCGCAACACGCATTTCAAACGTCCAACTGGCGAGACCTTTTTTTTCTGGCCTTTTGTCAGTTGTGGCTGCGGCTTTGCTACTTGGCTCCATCACGGATGTCAACGCACAGGCCAAGACTACACCCAAGGCTAAGGAGACAGTAGGCGCGGGCATCGAACCGGGTGCCAAAAGATTCGAGGAGTTGAACCTCAAGGACTTTGACAAATCCGAGAACATCAACAACGTCTGGTGGCCGCTCACGCCCGGCATGCAGTGGACCTTCGACGGGTATGTCGTAGAAGACGGCAAAAAGGAATCACACAGGCTCGTGTTCACGGTGACCGACCTGGTGAAGGTGATAGACGGCGTGCGCAGCCGCG
>JANOMD010000282.1:0-3926 GCA_031420135.1 Rhodoferax sp.
GAGCCCAGCACCGGCAGGTTCAGCCAAAAGGCATCAAAGCGCTCGCGCGTTCGGGCATTGCGCAGGGCGAGGCGGAACAACGTGGTGACCGCCACAACAACCCCCAGCACCAGCCAGCCGTAGTCCTTCACAAAGTTGCCCAGCGCCAGCATGATGACCGTCAAAATCGGCAGCGCGCGCTTGCTGCCCGCAAACACATTGGCTACCTGAGGCACCACATAGCCGAGCAAAAACATCACGATGACGATGGCCACCAATGTCACGATGGCCGGGTAAAGCGCCGCTCCAATCAACTTGGCTTTGAGCGCCTGCTGCTCCTCCAGATCATCAGCCAGGCGCTCCAGCACCAGGCCAAGGTTGCCGCTTTGTTCGCCGGCGCCGATCACCGCCGTGAAGATCGGCGAGAACTCGCGCGGATGCTCAGACAGCGCTTTGGCAAAGGTCGAGCCGCCATTGACCTCGGCGCGAAGCGTGGCCACCAGGTTGCGCTGCGCCTCGTCCTGCGCTTCATCGCTGAGCGAGGTCAGCGCGCGCTCCAGTGGCAGGCCAGATGAGACCAGCCCGGCGATTTGCCGTGTCCAGATTGCCAACGCCATGTGATTGAAAGCACGCTTCGTAAAGAGGGAAGTGCCCAGCAGGCCAGGCGGGTTGCCGCCGGTCTGCGATTGGCCGGGGGTGCCTGAGGCAACCACTTCGACTTGAACCGGCACCAGCGCCTGTGCACGCAGCAGCCCCCGTGCAGCGCGGGCCGAGTCGGCCTGCATCACGCCCTTGCGGGTTTCGCCGTCGGCGGTGAGTGCTTCAAAAGTATAGGCAGGCATACATTTTTCATATCACCTGTGATATGAAATTTTCTCCAAAAACCGGTGAAACTGGTCTTTTTCGCCTAAATATCAACAAAATATACCTCTAGCTCTCGTATTATATAGATAGTTTGCTATAAATATAGTAGTTAATGGATTTTTTCAATCAATCGCGTGTGACGCGCACCAGCTCTTCGCGCGAGGTGATGCCGCTTTGCACCAGGCGTTCACCGTCATCACGCATCAGCGTCATTCCACCCTGTATGGCTGCCGCGCGAATCTCGGCTTCAGAGGCTTTTTGATGGATTTGCGCGCGGATGGCATCGTTGGTGACGAGCAGCTCGAACACGCCGGTTCGGCCCTGATAGCCGGTGTGGCCGCAGTGTTGGCAGCCCGGTGCCGTCCAGCTTCCGCCCGTACTCACGTGGCATTTGACACACAGCTTCCTCACCAGCCTTTGTGCCAATACGCCTAGCAATGACGTGCTGAGCAGAAAGGGCTCAATGCACATGTCGGTCAGGCGCGTGACGGCGCTGGCGGCGTCGTTGGTGTGCAGGGTGGCCAGCACCAGATGGCCTGTGAGCGACGCTTGAATGGCGATCTGCGCGGTCTCGAAATCACGGATTTCACCGATCATGATCACGTCCGGGTCTTGCCGCAAGATGGCGCGCAGAGCCTTGGCAAAGGTCAAATCGATTTTGGCGTTGACCTGGGTTTGGCCAATGCCCGACAGCTCGTACTCAATCGGGTCTTCCACTGTCATGATGTTGCTGCCAGCGGCGTCCAGGCGGCTCAGGGCGGCATAGAGTGTGGTGGTTTTTCCTGACCCGGTGGGGCCGGTCACCAGAATGATGCCGTGTGGCTGGGCGATCAGTTTTTGCAGTTGCGCCAGCGCCGCGCCCTGCATGCCGACGGCCTCCAGATTCAGCTTGCTTTCCGATTTGTCCAGCAGCCGCAACACGGCGCGTTCGCCATGCGCGCTGGGCAAGGTGCTGACGCGCACATCCACCGCGCGGGTGCCGATGCGCAGGCTGATGCGGCCATCCTGGGGCATGCGTTTTTCTGAAATGTCGAGTTCGGCCATGATTTTCAGGCGCGAGATCAACGCGGCGTGCAAGGCGCGGTTGGGTTTGACGACTTCGCGCAGCGTGCCATCGACGCGAAAACGCACGCTGGAATGGCGTTCATAGGGCTCGATGTGGATGTCGCTGGCGCCGTCGCGCGCGGCCTGCGTCAGCAAGGCGTTGAGCATGCGGATGATGGGCGCGTCGTCGGCGGTTTCCAGCAGGTCTTCAATGGCCGGCAGGTCTTGCATCATGCGGGTGAGGTCGGCGTCGCTCTCGACCTCGCTGACCACCGTGGCAGCACTGGATTCGCCCTGCGCATAGGCGGCGCTGATGCGCTGGATCAGCGCTTCGGCGGGGTGCACCTCCACACTGTGCGCTCCAAATTTGCGGGCGACCTCGCTCCTGCCCGATGCGCTGGACCCAGGATGCAGGCACAGCGTCAGCGCATCGCCATCGTCTTCGAGCAGCAACTGGTGCGTGCGCGCAAAGGCGTAGGGCAGGGGGTATCGGGTCGCCATTACTTCTGAATGGCCGGCGCAGTGCCCGGCGGGCGCGGGCTCAGATCGGGCAGCATGGGTGCGTCGTTCACCGGCACCATGACGTTGGGCTCGGGTTGCGCCACCTGCTGGGCATTGCGCATCAGGTCGTAACGGTCCACTGAAAGCGCGTCGGTCGCACTGCTGTCACGCACTACCACCGGCCGCAAGAACACCATCAGATTGGTTTTTTTGCGGCTGCGGGATTCTGATTTGAAGAGGTTGCCAAACAGCGGCAGGTCGCCAAGGCCAGGCACTTTTTCCTGATTGCCAGAGTATTCGTCCGACAGCAGGCCGCCCAGCACGACGATGGAGCCATCGGCCACCAGCACATTGGTGTCGATCGAGCGCTTGTTGGTGGTCGGGCCGTTGGCGGCGTTGATGGTGGAGGCCTGCACCGTGGAGACCTCTTGCGAAATCGTCAGGCGCACCGTGCCGTTTTCGCTGATTTGCGGCTTGACTTTGAGGGTCAGGCCGACGTCCTTGCGTTCAATTGTCTGGAATGGGTTGACGGTGTTGGCGTTGCCCCCGGCGTTGGTGAATTGCCCGGTGACAAACGGCACGTTCTGGCCGATCACGATTTTGGCCTCTTCGTTGTCCAGCGTGAGCAGGTTCGGCGTTGACAAAATATTGCCGTCGCCATTGGCCTGCAGGAAGCGCGCCAGGAACCCAAGCACGTAAATGCCGCTGCTACCGCTAACGGTGGTCTGGTTCGCCACGCCGATGTTCAACCCGGCGCTGGGTGCAACCGTGCCGCCACCGGTGGCCAGTGAAATGATGTTGGTGCCGCCAACGCGAAAGTTGGTGCCCAACAGGCCAATGCTGCCGTCGCCGTTTTTGCCCAGCGGCCCTTGCCACTGGATGCCAAACTCGGCCGCTTTGTCGGCGTTGACTTCGGCGATCAGGCTCTCCACGTAGACCTGGGCGCGGCGCACGTCGAGCTTGTCAATCACTGCGCGAATCTGGCGGTATTGCGGCTCGCTGGCCGTGATGATGAGGGAGTTGGTCGCAGGGTCAGCCTGGATCTGGCCACCGGTTGACTGCTGGGCTGACTGTGCCAAAGCCTGACTGGCGCTTGCACCCGCGGGGCCGGCCGGCGCGGGTATGCCGGGCAGCACCGTGGCGCGGCCGGCCTCGGCGCTGACCGCCGCGCGCAGCGTGATGGCCAATTTGGTGGCTTCGGCATTTTTCAGGTAAACCACGTAAATGTTGCCTGCCGCCCCGTTGGCGCCCGTGTCAGTGGCGCGATCCAGCTTTTCGACCAGCGACTTGACCAGTGCCACCCGGGCCGGGTTGGCCGCGCGCAGGATCAGCGAATTGGACCGTGGTTCGGCCACCAGGATGGTTCTGAATGAACTGTCACCGGCTTGCCCGGGTACCGCACCCACCGAGCCTGCGGTCGCTTCAATCAGCCGCAGGACCAAGGGTGCCAGGTCGGATGCGATGGCGTGCTTGAGCGGGAGAATCTCAATGTCGGTCGCATTGGACACGTCCATCGCCGCGATGATCCGGCCCAGGCG
>JANOMD010000283.1:0-1862 GCA_031420135.1 Rhodoferax sp.
CTTGTTGCTGGACGACATGCGCTACCTGACGGCAGCAAAAAGCTGCGCCGATGCGGCCATGGAGCAGTTGCGCGCCGATGGTTTTCTTGCCGGTCAGATCAGCATCGATGGCGCGCCGTCAGCGCGCTACTGCTGCCTGACTGGAAACTGCCAGTTCTCCATTGTCTGGGCCAAATTTTTTGACATGACCGGTGACGAGCGCTACCAGAACGCGGTAGTCAAAGCGACCAATTACGTCATGGCTTGTCAGGACATTCAGATAAAGAACCCCAACGTGCGTGGAGCCATTGCCGGCTCGTTTCCGCTGTGGGGCGGTTATGCACCGTTCAGCTACCCAAACTGGGCGACCAAGTTTTTTATTGATGCGATGATTCTGCGCAGCCGGTGGGACCCATGAAAAGAGCGCAGATTCTCAATGCGACGTTCGACCCGCTGACGCTGACGCAGACAGCCGATGCGGCGTTTCAGATGCTGGGTACCCGGCAACGGGGCTGGCTGGCCACCGTCAACGTGTCCATCTTGATGATGATGCGTTCCAACCATCGACTGCAGCAATTTGTGGATCGTGCCGCGCTGGTGGTGGCCGACGGCCAGCCATTGGTCTGGTGCTCGCGCTGGCTGGGCCAGCGTCTGCCCGAAAGGGTGACCGGCGTGGATCTGGTCGATGCCCTTTGCCAGCGCGCTGCGGCCGGCGGGAAGCGGGTTTTTCTGCTGGGATCAAAACACGCCACTGTCGAGACGCTGGCAATCAGGCTTCGCGCCAGGCACCACAACCTGCAGATCGGCTTTGCCGACGGCTACTTCCGCGGGGACGAGTCCGAAGCGCGCGTAGCGCTGATCAATGCCTGCGGCGCTGACATTTTGTTTGTCGGTATGGGCGTTCCGCGTCAGGAATATTTTATGGAAGACCACTGGGACCGGCTGAACGTCGGTCTGGCCATTGCTGTGGGCGGAAGCTTCGAAGTGCTGGCCGGGCAGCGGCTGAGGGCGCCGCGCTGGGTTCAGCGTGTGGGGATGGAATGGCTGTTCCGACTGGTTCAGGAACCGCGACGGCTTTTTTCGCGCTATGTGGTCACCAACACCCAATTTGTGTGGTTTCTGTTCGATGCGCTCAGAAAGAAGGCTTGAGGAAAACGAGAGGAAATCTTGAGGAAATCATGCAGAATCGGCTGCGATTGAATCACGGTCTGTTCCAACTCACGTTTTCGCCATGACTAGGACCAAAAGTACCCGTTGCCCTTATTTAACGTGCGCAGGCAGCTATTAAAAAAATAGCAGTCTTGATGCCTGCCAGGGTCAGCAGCAATGAGCCGAAGAGGTGCAGCGAAGCGGTACCCAGTGCAAGCGCGTACCGATCCTGTTGCAGCAGCCCGACCACTTCCGCTGAAAAGGTCGAGAACGTGGTGAGCGCGCCCAGAAAGCCGGTGACCAGCAACAAGCGCCACACCGCGTCGATCTGCGGCAACGACTGAAACGTGGCCACGCACACGCCAACGAGGTAGCCACCGATCAGATTTGCAGCCAGCGTGCCCCACGGAATCAGGCCACCTGCGCTGAGCCACAGCCCCAGTTGCCAGCGTGCGAGGGCGCCGGCGCAGGCACCGATGCAGATGGCGATGACTGAACCCATGCCGTGCTGTGTTTTAAGTCGGGTGGCTGCCAGACGGATTTATTTTTTCGCCTTGTATGCATCGACAATCGCGGCGCCGTCGCTGCCCGCCGCCTTCAGCCAGTCGGCCTGCATGATGGCGCCGACCTGGCGCATGTCGGTGTTGAGTTTGTCTGACGGTTTGTGAATCTTCATGCCGCGTTCGGTCAGCAGGCGTTTGTATTCGACATTCTTTTCCTGCGCAACGCGCCAG
>JANOMD010000284.1:0-5966 GCA_031420135.1 Rhodoferax sp.
GGGATTGCCGATGCGGATAACTTGGCGTGCAAATTGGCGGCAGTGCAAACAGGCTTTGCAGCGGCAAAGCTGCTCGACAGCTATCACGAAGAGCGCTTTGAAGCAGCCACACAGAACGTGCATGTCACCAACCGCACCGCACGCTTTTTGCGCGCACCCGATGGGCCAGAACGCCTGTTTCGCAACGCCGCCATCAGCCTGGCCAAGCAGTATCCGTTTGCACGCTCGCTGATCAACACCGGGCGCATGGCCGTGGCCAATACTTACACGCACTCCAGCGTCTGTGGCGAAGCTGGCGGCACATCGGTGCAAAACGCCGCAGTTTGGTTGGACGCGGGCGGCAAGAATTCTGGCACTTTGAATGACCTGCTTAACTGGTGCGAAGGCCGATTTTTGCTGTTGGTGTTTGGGCGCATTCCGGCGATGGATGTTCCCCGTCTGCGCGAGCTTGCACAGCGTCTGCCAGTTCGGGTTGTTCAGGTGTTGGGGCCTGACGCGCTGGGCTTGACGCAGCCTGTCGCCGTGGAACATGTTTACGACCTGAAAGGCCTTCTGCGCCAAGCGACACAAGCTCAGTCACTCCAATGGGCAGTGGTCAGGCCCGATGCCTACTTAGCGGGCGGTGGCCGCAGTGGCCCCAAGTGGCGCAGCCAGGTGACGGCCGTACTTTTGAAGGCGGCGGGAGCAGGCGCATGAAAACTGAGCCGCAATGGACCGATGCCGATGGCTTTTACGAATGCCTACTCGATGCACATCAGGGTTTATCGCCCGCGCAGTCCGACGCCCTGAACGCGCGGCTGATACTGCTGCTAGCGAATCAGATTGGTGATGTGGAAATTTTGGCGGATTGCATTGATGCAGCGCGCAAAAATGCCAAATAAGCCACACTTATCGCTATTTATTGTGTAGCTGTCGGAACCCTTTTTACAAGCGCTTACAGCCATTTTTTACTTAATCTAAGAATTTTCTGTCAAACTAACAGCTCTTTTACGCGAGGTACTATATGAAAAATTCTCTATCTATTTTGGCAGTCTGTTTTGTCTTGGCGGCCTGTTCATCAACTCCCTCCCGACAAGATATAGGTACCGCTACTGGCGCGGTAGTAGGTGGTGTCGCGGGCGCAGTGCTGACAGGTGGCAGCACGGTGGGCACGGTGGCGGGTGCGGCAGGTGGCGCGCTTGTCGGGCGAGAGCTGACCAAGCCTGGCAAGAAGTAAGCGAGGGGAACAGGCGCGTCGAATAAAATCAGCGCTCCCTGCCCTGTTTGAATAACGGCATCCTGCGGGATGCCGTTTCTGTTTTCGACACTCCACACGCCACCATGACCGACGCATTGATCACCACCAGCCAACCCGGCCTCGAAAGCCTCTCCAAATCCTTTGAGCCGCACGCCATTGAAGCGCACTGGGGCCCTGAATGGGAGCGCCGGGGTTACGCGGTGGCGGGGCATCGGGGCACAGGGCAATCCAAAGCGGAGGAGTCATCATTCTCGATTCAACTGCCGCCCCCGAATGTGACGGGCACGCTGCACATGGGCCATGCGTTCAACCAGACCATCATGGACAGCCTCACGCGCTACCACCGCATGCTGGGCCACAACACAGTTTGGGTGCCCGGCACCGACCACGCCGGCATTGCGACGCAAATCGTGGTGGAGCGCCAGTTGCAGGCGCAGAACATCAGTCGTCATGATATGGGGCCGACCCCTTTTGAAGCGCGCAAAAACTTCGTCGCCAAGGCCTGGGAGTGGAAGGAGAAAAGCGGCAACACCATCACCAGCCAGATGCGGCGCATGGGTGCCAGTGTGGACTGGAGCCGCGAATATTTCACGATGGACACCAAGCTGTCTCAAACGGTGACTGAGACCTTCGTGCGCCTGTACGAGCAGGGCCTGATCTACCGAGGCAAGCGCCTGGTGAACTGGGACCCGGTGTTGCAGTCGGCCGTGAGCGACCTGGAGGTGGAAAGCGAAGAGCGCGACGGCTTCATGTGGCACATTGAATACCCGTTCAGCGACGGCCCGCAAAAGGCGGCTGATGGTTCAATCATCAAAGGCATGCACATAGCGACCACCCGGCCTGAAACCATGCTGGCTGATGGCGCGCTGGCCGTTCACCCAGACGATGAGCGCTACCAGCACCTCGTCGGAAAAATGGTGGATTTGCCGCTGTGTGATCGCAAAATCCCGGTGATCGCGGACAATTTTGTGGACAAGGATTTCGGCAGCGGCTGCGTCAAGATCACTGGCGCGCACGACTTCAACGACTATGCCTGCGCGCAGCGCCACAAGTTGCCGATGATCACTATCTTCACGCTCGATGCGAAGATCAACGAGAACGGGCCAGCGGCGTACCGTGGCATGGATCGCTTCGTTGCGCGCAAGGCGGTTTTGAAGGACCTGGAGGCGCAGAACTTCCTGCAAAAGGCGGTGCCGCACAAGAGCATGATCCCCGTTTGCGGGCGCACCGGGCAGGTGGTGGAGCCGATGCTGACGGATCAATGGTTTGTCGGTTTGTCGAAGATCAGTCCGCAAGACCCCACAGGAAAGTCCATCGCTCAAAAAGCCATCGACGCCGTTCAATCGGGTCAAGTCAAATTCGTTCCCGAAAACTGGGTCAACACCTACAACCAGTGGATGAACAACATTCAAGACTGGTGCATCAGCCGCCAGCTCTGGTGGGGGCACCAGATTCCGGCCTGGTACGACGAAGACGGCAACGTGGTGGTGGCGCGCAACGAAGCCGAAGCGCAAGCCAAAGCGCCCAGCAAAAAACTGCGCCGTGATGAAGACGTGCTGGACACCTGGTATTCATCCGCTCTCGTGCCGTTTTCGACGATGGGTTGGCCTGATCAAACGGAAGACGCAAAGCTGTACTTGCCTTCATCGGTGCTGGTCACCGGCTACGAGATCATCTTCTTCTGGGTGGCCAGGATGATCATGATGACCACACACTTCACAGGCCAGGTGCCCTTCCACACCGTCTACATCCACGGCATGGTGCGCGACAGCGAAGGCAAGAAGATGAGCAAGTCTGAGGGCAATGTGATTGACCCGGTGGATTTGATCGACGGCGTTGACATCGACACCCTGGTGGAGAAATCGACGGTCGGCCTGCGCAAGCCCGAGACCGCACCCAAGGTGGCCGCGCGTGTGCGCAAGGAGTTCCCCACCGGCATGCCCGCGTATGGTGCGGACGCCTTGCGCTTCACCATGGCCAGCTACGCATCGTTGGGCCGCAATATCAATTTCGACACCAAGCGTTGCGAGGGCTATCGCAATTTCTGCAACAAGCTGTGGAACGCCACGCGCTTCGTCTTGATGAACTGCGAGGGGCAAGACTGCGGCCTGCAGGAGCACACCAAGGCCGAGTGCGCACCAGGCCAGCCGTTCCACGGCTACATGCGCTTCAGCCAGGCCGACCGCTGGATCAGCTCGGTGTTGCAACAGGTCGAGGCCGATGTCGCCAAAGGTTTTGCTGACTACCGGCTGGACAACGTCGCCAACACGATTTACGAGTTCGTCTGGAACGAGTTTTGCGACTGGTACCTGGAGATTGCCAAGGTGCAAATTCAAAATGGCACGGATGCCGAGAAACGCGCGACCCGCCGAACTTTGATCCGCACGCTGGAAGTCGTCATGCGCTTGGCCCACCCGGTGATTCCGTTCATCACCGAGGCACTTTGGCAAAAGGTGTCGGTGGTCGCCGGATTGCCTGGAGAGTCGGTGAGCATTGCACGCTATCCGCAGAGCCAGCCTGAAAAAATTGATCTGTCGGCCATCGCCTATGTCGGAAAACTGAAAGGCCTGGTCGATGCTTGCCGCTCGTTGCGCAGTGAAATGAACGTGTCCCCTGCCACCAGATTGCCGCTTTACGTGCTGGGTGACTCAGCCTTCATGACACAGGCTGCGCCGGTTTTGCAAGCGCTCGCCAGACTCAATGACGTCAAGCTATTTGACGACGAAGCCACCTGGCAAAGTGCGGCCCTTGCGTCGCCGGTCGCTATGGTGGGAGAAGCCCGAATTTGCCTGCACATGCCGGTGGACGTTGCCTTGGAGAAGCTCAGGCTGGGCAAGGAAATTGCCCGCATCGAGGGCGAAATCACCCGGGTGAACGGCAAGCTTGGCAATGCGGCGTTTGTGGCAAAGGCACCGCCAGCGGTCATTGACCAGGAGCGAAAACGGCTGTCCGATTTCGCGTCAACGCTGCTCAAGGTTCAAGATCAACTGGAACGTCTGGCGGTCTGAGCAGCCCCAGACGGCGTTGCCGAACCAGGGTGCCGAACGCGCTAGCGGCGGCGCATCACGTGGATGTAATCCGCGCCCGCCGTCTGCTGGTCAATCAGCTCATTGCCCGTTTGGCGCGCGAACGCCTGAAAATCCCGCACCGAGCCTGAGTCGGTGGCGGTCACACGCAGTACCTGGCCGCTCTGCATGCCCGAAAGTGCCTTTTTGGCTTTCAAAATGGGCAGCGGGCAATTCAGCCCTCGGGTATCCAGCTCAATATCAATGTTCATGCGATTTCCTAGATTTGACGCAATTTTAAGCAATTCAGCAAATGCGGCGAATCAAGCCCGGCGCGACCACTCGACGAACTCAGGCTCATAGCCGCGCGACTTGAGCCAGTCTGCCAACGCGTAGCCCGTTCCAGCGGGCCAGCACTTCACGTCCGCAGGCGGGTAAAGCCTGTAATCCACCAGCTCGGGCGAGAGCTTGACCTCGCCGCTGCAGACTGCGTGGTAGGCGATGATGATCTGGTTCATGCGCTGAAAGTCATACACGCCGATCAGGTTGAGCTCGTGCGTTTTCAAGGCGGTTTCTTCTTCAATTTCCCGCTCGATTCCACCTTGGGGGGTTTCTCCAGCCTCCATGAAACCGGTGATCAACGCAAACATCTTGCCGGGCCAGGCCGCGTTGCGGGCCAGCAAAACCTGGCCGTTGTATTCGATCACCGCTGCCAGCACCGGCGTGGGGTTGTTCCAGTGCGTGTAACCGCAGGCCACGCAGCGCATGCGCGTCTTTTCACCGCCGTCTTCCAGGCTGGCGATGTGCTCCAGCGGGGTGGCGCAGTTGGGACAAAATTTGAAATCGTGAGGCATGGTATTTTTTTGAGCTTTGTGGTTTTAGGCGGGAAAAACACCCGTGGACAGGTAGCGGTCACCCCGGTCGCAAACCACAAACACAATTGTTGCATCAGCCTCGCGCCTGGCAATCTCCTGCGCGACCCAACAGGCTCCCGCCGCTGAAATACCACAGAATATGCCCTCTTCACGCGCCATGCGCCGTGCCATTTCCTCCGCATCCCTCTGGCTTACGTAGGTTATTTCGTCCACATAGGTTGGGTCGTAAATTTTCGGCAAGTAGGCCTCGGCCCATTTGCGAATGCCCGGAATACGCGACCCTTCGGACGGCTGCGCGCCAATGATCTGAACCTTGGCGCTTTTCTCTTTCAGAAATCTGGAGACGCCGGTAATCGTGCCAGTCGTACCCATGGCGCTCACAAAATGGGTGATTTTGCCGCCCGTTTGCTCCCACAGCTCCGGCCCCGTTGTCTCGTAATGCGCACGGGGGTTGTCCAGGTTGGCAAATTGGTCCAGCAACCGGCCTTTGCCGTCAAGTACCATTTTGTCAGCCAGGTCCCGGGCGTGCTCCATGCCACCGCTTTTGGGGGTCAGTATCAACTCTGCGCCGTAGGCTTTCATGGTTTGCACACGTTCAATGGACAGGTCTTCGGGCATGATCAAAATCATGCGGTAGCCCTTGATCGCTGCTGCCATCGCCAACGCGATGCCGGTGTTGCCGGAGGTGGCCTCGATGAGCGTGTCGCCCGGTGTGATTTCACCGCGCTCCTGAGCCCGGGCAATCATGGAAAGCGCAGGCCGGTCCTTGACCGAACCGGCAGGGTTGTTGCCTTCGAGCTTGCCCAAAATGACATTCCCGCGAACCGCGTTTTCGGCGGCGCCGATCCG
>JANOMD010000285.1:0-6350 GCA_031420135.1 Rhodoferax sp.
TGGCGATGCACGACCTTGAAATCCGTGGCGCGGGCGAGGTGCTGGGTGAAAACCAGAGCGGCAACATGCTCGAAGTGGGCTTTCAGCTTTACAACGAAATGCTGGGCGAGGCCGTGCGTTGCCTCAAGGCCGGCATTGAGCCGGATTTGATGGCCCCCATGAACGTGACGACCGATATCAACCTGCACGCCCCAGCGCTGTTGCCCAACGACTATTGCGGCGATGTGCACCTGCGCCTGTCGCTCTACAAAAAGCTGGCGACCGCCAAAAACACCGAGCAGATCGACGCCTTGCTGGAAGAAATTGTGGACCGCTTCGGCAAACTGCCGCCGCAAGCCCAAACCCTGATCGACGTACACCGTCTGCGCGTCCTTGCCAAACCGTATGGCGTGGTGAAGGTGGATGCGTCGCCCGCGTTGACCACCATCACGTTCAAAAAAGACCCGCCGATTGACTCGATGCGCATCATCGAACTGATCCAGAAAAACCGCTACATCAAGCTGGCCGGCAACGAAAAGCTGCGCATTGAGCTGGATCAGCCAGAAGCCAAAGACCGGGCGCAGACGGTACGGGATGTGTTGAAGCGGCTGGGGCAGCCCTTAGCGGCAGTTGCAGCATAGGCCGTGGCCTATGCTAAAATTTCGTCTGTTCACCTTACTGCTGGAGGTCTGCCATGTCAAATTTTCCTTCTACCATGACTCCGCACGCTTCAGATGGCGTAGTCCCGTACCTGGTTGACTCGCCATCTCGCCAAGTGCGCCTGTTCCGCAACGGCGCCAACCAGGCTGTGCGCATCCCCAAAGAATTTGAATTGCCGGGCAGGGATGCGGTCATCCACCGTGAAGGCAATCGGCTGATCATCGAACCCGTCCAGCGCAAACCCGAGAAGGGCACGGCCGCTGCAATGCTGTGGGCCCTGGAAGAAATTCGAAAACTTGGGCCCTGTGAAGACGAGTTTCCAGACGTGGACGAAGGCTTGCTACCTCTGGACGACATCGTGCTATGAGCGTTTTGGCCGCTGCTGCTATTGACTCTAGCCAGCCGCATTATTTGCTGGACACCAACATCATCAGCCACATGATGGTCGATGCCGATGGCACCGTAGGCAAACGCGCCCAAAAAATTCTGTTGAACCAGCCGCAGCGACAACTGTGCACCAGCATCATCGTGCAATGTGAACTTGTCTACGGCCTGGCCAAGCGCCCGTCAAAAAGACTGCAGCAAGCCTATGAATTTCAAATTGGCGGGTTGGTAGTGTTGCCCCTCGACACTCATGTCACGGCTTACTACGCACGGCTGCGGGCCGAACTTGAAAGGCTCGGCCAGTCCATCGGGCCGAATGACACTTTCATTGCTGCCCATGCGTTAGCCATTGGTGCTGTTTTAGTAACTGCTGATTCAGATTTCAGCAAGGTGCCAGGCTTGAAGGTCGAAAACTGGCTGGGAGATGTAGTCTGAAGAAAAATGACAATTTTGGTCATATGAATCAAGCACAGAAAGCTATAAAAATAGAAGTAAACCGAGATATGTCGAACCCCATCCTGAACGCCCCCACAAACAACCAGCTTAAACTGGAAATCCTGCGCCAGCACTTTCCACAAGCCTTGGAGACTGACTCCCAAGGTCGCATCCGCGTCAACGCAGCGGCGCTGCAATTGGCACTGGACCCGACCAACCCGGCGGGCATCCAAGTTGAGGAAGACGGTTATGAAATGCGCTGGGTCGGCAAGCGCGAGGCCTACCACAGCGCGTTTGTGCCGGTGCAAAAAATCGTCGAGCCGCGCCCTGAGCAAAGCAAACACTGGGACAGCACGAGCAACCTGCTGATCAAGGGCGACAACATCGACGCCCTGCGCCTCCTGCGTCACAGCTACTTCGGCAAGGTCAAGCTCATCTACATCGACCCGCCCTACAACACCCAGAGCGATGCCTTCATTTACCGCGACGATTTTTCAGCCAAGCAGGGCGAGGTGCTGGCGCAGCTAGGCTACAGCGCGGACAACATCGACTACATCAAAAATATCTATGGCGCCCGCACCCACAGCGGCTGGCTGTCGTTCATGTACCCGCGCCTGCTGCTAGCGAAAGACCTGCTGCGGGATGACGGGGTGATATTCATCTCGATTGACGACAACGAACAGGCGCAGTTGAAGTTGTTGTGTGATGAGGTGTTTGGGCAGGAGAATTTTGTTGCCGACATTATTTGGCACAAAAGGTATGCAGCATCGAACGATGCGAGTGGGGTTCCAACCATGCACGACTACGTACTGGCGTACCAAAAATCGCAAGGATTCAATCGGCAGCTATTGCCACGAACCCACAAGCAGGACTCACTTTACAAATTTGACAGCAATGATGGCAAAGGGAAATGGCGCCCAGACAATCTCACTGTCAAAACCGTCTCTGAATCCTATTTGTACGAAATTACCAATCCTAAAACAGGGAAAAAATACCCCCCAACCCAGGGTCGTTGCTGGCTAACTAGCGAATCCAAAATCCAGGAGTGGATTTCTGAAGGCCGAGTCTTTTTTGGAAAAAATGACGATGGTGCGCCGCAACTCAAGAGATATTTGAACGAAGTACAACAGGGCGTTATTCCAAATACGTACTGGTCTTATGAAGAGGTTGGTCACACCGATGGTGCGCGCAAAGAACTGAAGCTAATATTTGACGGCCACGCACCTTTTGACAATCCCAAACCAACGGGCCTTCTTCGGAAAATATTTCAAATTTCAACAGCCCCCGACGACTTGATCGTCGATTTTTTCGCGGGCAGCGGCACTACGGGCGAAGCCGTGATGCGTCTCAATGCCGAAGACGGCGGAAGTCGCCAATTCATCCTGGTCCAAATCCCCCAGCCCATTGACCCTAAAAAACAAAAAGAAGCCCATCACTTCGTCACGGAAACATTGGGCAAACCCCAAGGCACCATTTTCGAGATCACCGCCGAGCGCCTGCGCCGTGCCGGTGCAAAAATTGAGGCCGAACAAGCGGAAAAAGCGAAGACTGCTGGCGACTTGTTGCCCAATGACCAACCCAAGGTAGACGTAGGCTTCCGGGTCTTTGAACTGGTCGACGACCCCGAGGCCCTGATCCTGCAAAAGCCCTTGCAACAAGCCACCCAGGCAGATGTGCTGGCCTTGCAAACCGCCATCGCCACGCCGCAACCGACACAACTGCCGCGCATTTTGTACAACCTGCTGCTGGCCGAGGGCTTGCCGCTGACCACACTGCTGCGCACCGTCAAAGACCAGCACCTGTACCTCGCCGCCGACGTAGCACTGATCGTGCAGGCGATGCCGCTGGACGAGCTGACCGACACGCTTCGCGCGCTGCAAACCGAAGGCACGCCCGCGCTTCACCTGACGGTTTACGCGCCGTGGATTGCCGACAGCAACTTCATGCTGGGCATCAGAAGCGTCGCCACTTCGCTCGGGTATTCAGACGACAAACTGCGTTTGCGCGGCTGAAACGATGCTCGCGCAATTTCAATACATTCGTCTCCCGCATCAAAGCGCGGCGGTTCAAAACATCGCAGAGGTGTTCGCCGATGTGCGCTTTGCTGCGGCCTCGGGCATCCAGGCGAACCCGGTGATGGTGCCGCACGAGGCAGCCACTGCGCTGCGCACCAACATCGACCGCATTCGGCAGACCGGCGACATTCACGCTGGCGAGGTGCAGGTGCCGACAACCGCCACACCGGCCTTGAGCCTGGACGTGCTAATGGAAACCGGCACTGGCAAAACATTCACCTTCATTGAGACGATTCACAAACTGCACCAGCAGCACCGGATTTCAAAATTCATTGTGCTGGTCCCCAGCAACGCCATTCGCCAGGGCACGCTGAAAAGCCTGCAAACGACGGCGGCATTTTTCGCCCGCGAATACAGCAACCAGAAGATCAACGTTTTCAACTACTCCAGCCGCACGGTGCCGGGCTTCATCAATGCCGCCAATGCCGGCATCAGCGTGCTGGTAGCGACCTACCAGTCCTTTGCGGGCGACAGCAAAGTCATCAATAAACGGGGCATTGAGGCGAGCCTGTTCGGCCATGCCAAGAGCTACATGGAGGCATTGGGCGCAATTCGGCCGGTGCTCATCATTGACGAGCCGCACCGCTTCGAGGGTAAGCAAACGCTGGAATACCTGGCGAAGTTCAACCCGCTAATGACGATTCGTTTCGGTGCCACCTTCAAGGGCGAGAGCGACAAGCTGAAGTACAAAAATCTTATCTACACGCTCGACAGCCTCGACGCGTTTCGCCAGCGACTGGTCAAAGGAATCACGGTCGATACCGTGGGCACCGTCAGCGACATGGCGCAGTTGCTGTGCTTCACGTCAGTCGCTGGCCCGGCCAAGGCGCGCGTGGCCCATGTGAGTTATCAGCAAAGCGGCGGCAAAACGGCCAGTGTCGAGCTGCTGGCAAAAGACAACCTAGGCGAGAAGACCGGCATTGCCTTTCTTGACGGCCATGTAGTTGAAAACGTCACCGGCAAGGAGGTGCTGTTTACCAATGGCTTCTCACTGCCGCTGGGCGAGGCCACGTCTTACGGCATGCTGGCCGAGCAGGTTCAGTCGCTGATCATCGAACGCAGCATTGCCAACCATTTCGAGCGCGAAGAGGCCAACTTCAAGCACGGCATCAAGTCCTTGAGCCTGTTTTTCATCGACGCGGTGGCGAAGTATTTGCCCGATGGCAACAAGCCTGCGGTGGTGCGTGCAGTTTTTGAGCGGCACTACGCGGCGCAGCTTGCTGCCACGCTGGCCAAACCTGAGCTTGACGCGGCTTACCGCCAATACCTTGAGCGCACCGCCGCTGACATTGGCCGGGTTCACAAGGGTTACTTTGCCCGCTCGCACAGTGAAAAAGGCGAAGAAGAAGCCATCGCGCTGATTCTGGAAGAAAAAGAAAAGCTGCTGTCGTTTGACACCGACTTGCGCTTTATCTTTTCGATGTGGGCCTTGCAGGAAGGCTGGGACAACCCGAATATCTTCACGCTGTGCAAGCTGGCCCCGAGCAACTCAAAAATCACCAAGCTGCAACAAATTGGTCGCGGCCTGCGCCTGGCAGTCAATCAACAGCTTGAGCGAGTGCAGTCCGAAGACCCGGCGTTTGACGAAATCAATGAATTGGTCGTTGTCGTTCCAGCCAGCGAAGGCGACTTTGTGCAGGCGATCCAGAACGAAATTGCCGCGCACAGCGTGCAGCACATTGCACGGATTTTTGACGACGCTGTATTGACTGCCTACGGCATTGCCCCCAGCACGCGCGTGGCAGGCAAAGTGCTTGACGAGTTGGCGGCGCTTGGCGTCATCACCCTCGACGAAATTTCTGGCAGCGCAACACTACTTTTTACCCGAGCGGAATATGTGGCCGGGCGAGACGCGATCGTCGCCAAGCTTAAAACCATCGCGGGCATGGAAGCGCAGCATGCGGCAAAAATGCTGGCCTACTTTGACGCCTGTTACGAGGGCTACAGCCAGGTTAAAAGGAAGGCGGACAAAGTGCCCGCCACACTGCGCGTCAATGCCGCTCAGTATGAAAAATTCAAGACACTTTGGGAGAATTTAAACCGCAGCGCTGTGCTGCGTTACGAGCTCGACGGCCCCGCGCTGGTTGCCAATGTGTTGAGCAAAATTGAATCGGACTTTAACGTTCGGCCCTTGACGCTCAACGTCACGCGAACCGAGTCTGTCCAGCGGATCAACGAGACGCGAAGCACGCAGCGAGACTATGAAATCCGCTCGCACTCGGTCTATAGCCTTTCAGAGTTTGTCGGCGAACTGGCCAATGCCACCAAACTCAGCTATCACAGCATCAGCCAGATCCTGAGCGGCATGCCCGCAGAAAAGTTCGAGCAGATTCGGCACAACGAAAATCGCGCGCTCACGGCACTCAAAAGCCTGATTGACGCCTGCATTTATGAGCTGCTGATTAACAAGGTCTCCTACGAGTTGCGTGAGGTCCGCGTCAAAACCTCGCTGACCGACAACACTGGCGCACTGCTCAAGACCGTGCCGGTTTCACAGTGCGGCGCTGAAACGCATGCGATTGCCAACGCGGTCATTCAGGGTAAGTCGCTCTATCAAGAGACCTTCATGCCCGTCGATAGCCAGATTGAGCGCGACACCGTGGACGAATCCAATCAGCAGTCCATCACCGTGTTTGCCAAACTGCCCAAGATCAATATTCCGACCCCGGTGGGCGACTACAACCCGGATTTTGGCTACGCCATTCACAAAAGCGGCGCGGCGCAGGCTTTGTATCTGGTGGTTGAAACCAAAGGCTACGACACGCACGAAGAAATACCCGTTAAGGAACGCCAGAAGATTGCCGGCGCGCGCAAGTT
>JANOMD010000286.1:0-4723 GCA_031420135.1 Rhodoferax sp.
TGCGCTGTCGCCGTGCTGGGGGGTTGTTAGCAACGATCTGATGAGATCATAGACATCCGCAGAGTGGTCGCTGGCGATCTGACTTTCAGGGGGGGGTGAGTACTTCAGCACCTGTGGATGACGGGGTTGGTCAACGTAGAAATGACCGTCGGACCATAGGCAGGCGAACGCCTGCCGCGCGTACGTCCGTGTCGATTGGCCTGTTAGACGATGCCGACGCCTTCAATGATCGTCTCCCGCATAGATCCACATCGGTACAGTCTTACCAGCGCGCTCAAAGCCTAGGGCTTCGTAGAACTCAATCGCGGTGCCGTCTGCAGTAAGCATAAGCTGATGAAAGCCGCCGTAGCGCTCAAGGAGCGCCTCCATCAACGTGCGGCCAATGCCTTGACGGTGGAAGGTGGGATGCACTATCAGATGCGGGAAGTAGACGACCAGATGTCCGTCGGAGATGGCGTTTCCCAGGCCAACCAAGCGCCCTTTCACCCGCGCAGTGACCAAACTGTGTGATCCTCTCAGCGCACTCAGGAGCTGCGTCGGCTTTTCCGCGGAAGACCAAACATTGGCCCTGTAGATCGCAAGCACCTCCGGCTCCGCGATCATGTCCGAGAGAGAGATAGTGACCTGCATTGTCTAAAGCAATGTACCTTGCAAGGTACTGCTGAATAAGCTGGCAACTTGAACTTGAAAAAATGGCATTCTCACTGTCCCGCTTGAATAATTTGATCCATTAAAAATAGCGCCAAACCCGGCACTTCTAAGAATTGTGTGGACGCGGCTGTCGGGCAACCTTTCGCACCGTATCGTGCTTCAGTATCCCCCATTTCGAAGGAAATGTCGGTTGCCCGCCACACCGAATTGAAGGCAGCCGACTGGCCCCACCAGGCACGGCGATAGCGCAATGTGACCGGGCTTTGGCGTGAAATGCGCGCGGAAGGGATCTGTCGGTCACCTCAAAAAATGAGCGACCACCGCGTCGCACACATTTTTCGTGTCGCGCGTGCTTTTACGCCAAAACCGCAGCACATTGCGCTGTCGCCGGGCCGCGCCAAATGCAAGCACAACCGCCCCTTAAAATGCTCTCACAGGCAAAAAGTTACCAACCGGTTACCACGACGATTTGCCTACAGATTTCCAATTTTATTAAGGGTAAAAAATGGCACTCGTCTCCATGCGTGAACTGCTAGATCACGCGGCTATCAACGGTTATGGCATTCCGGCGTTTAACGTCAACAACCTGGAGCAGGTGCAGGCCGTTATGGAGGCGGCGGATGAGGTGGGGGCGCCGGTGATTTTGCAGGCCAGTGCAGGCGCGCGCAAGTACGCGGGGGAGGCGTTCATCAAGCACTTGATTTCAGCGGCGATTGAGGCTTATCCGCACATTCCGCTGGTGATGCACCAGGATCACGGCCAAAGCCCGGACGTGTGCCAAGGCGCGATCAACCTGGGCTTCAGCTCGGTGATGATGGACGGCAGCCTAATGGCCGACGGCAAAACCATCGCCAGCTACGACTACAACGTCGAAGTCACCCGCAAAGTGGTCGATATGGCGCACAAGACGGGCGTGACAGTGGAGGGCGAACTCGGTTGCTTAGGGTCGTTGGAAACCATGAAGGGCGACAAGGAAGACGGCCACGGCACCGAAGCGACGATGACCATGGAACAGTTGCTGACCGACCCTGAACAGGCGGCGGATTTTGTGAAACGCACCCAGCTCGATGCGCTGGCTATCGCCATCGGCACCAGCCACGGTGCCTACAAGTTCACGCGCAAGCCCACAGGCGACATTTTGGCGATTGAGCGCATCAAGCAGATCAACCAGCGCATTCCCAACACGCACTTGGTGATGCATGGCTCCAGCAGCGTGCCGCAGGATTTGCTGGCCATCATCAACGAATACGGTGGCAACATGCGCGAGACCTATGGCGTGCCGGTTGAAGAGATTCAAAAAGCGATTCAATTCGGCGTGCGCAAAATCAACATCGACACCGACATCCGCCTGGCCATGACCGCTGCCGTGCGCAAGTTCATGGCGCAAAACCCCGATAAGTTCGACATGCGCGACTGGCTCAAACCTGCGCGCGAGGCGGCCAAGCAAATCTGCAAGCAGCGCTATCAGCAATTTGGCTGCGAAGGGCAGGGCGGCAAAATTAAAGGGCACAGTTTGCAAGTGGTGGCCGGGCAATATTCGCGGGGCGAATTGGCGCAGGTAGTGCAGTAGCGCGTGATCGTTTTTGAACATCGGCACACCGACCCGCAGACATGGCTAAAAAACAATCGGGTGGTCAGCCCATTCCAAGCGAGAAACTCTCGGTTTTTCTGCAAAACCAGACACCGACCGTACTGGCGCAGCGGCTTTTGAATTGGGCTCACGCAGATAGCAGCCTGATGGCAGAGCTGAAGGCCTGGGTGGCGCAAACGCAGATCAGCGACGACCCCAAGGCTGTGAAGAGCGTCAAAACAGCGATCACCGCGTTGTTGAAGTCGACTGGATTTATTGACTGGCGCGAATCGGCAAGCTATGCCAATCAGGCTGACAAGGTGTTCCCGCTGATCGAGAAAGTGCTTGAGACCGACGCGGTCGCGGCGCGGGGCTTGACGGAGCACGCCCTGCGTTGCATTTACAAGGCGAGTGAAGACGCTGACGACTCCAACGGTGAAATTGGCGAGGTCATGAACGGTTTGATGGACTTGCTGATGGACTGCCTGGAGGCCGCGCCACCGCCCGCAAGTTGGCTTGAGGACTGGTTCGCATTGATGCAGGCTGACCCCTGGGGTTTGTGGGATGAAGCTGCCGTGGTGTTGGCCGCCGGGCCAGCGCTGCAAGCCGCTTACAGCCAGCGCGTGGCGCTGGACTGGCGGAATTGGGTTGCTGCGCACCCGCAGGTAAACGACAGCTCGGCAGCTTCCCAATTGAAGGAAAAGTCGGTTGGTCGGATACTTGCCTATCGACAGTATGATTTTGAGCGCGCCAAGCTGCGCACCCGTTATCTTGACGACCTGAAACGCCAGGGGGACATGTCGGTTTTGGTGGAGGCCATGAAAAATAGCGTGCTTGGCGCGAGTGAGTACAGCCAGTTGATCGCACTTTTTGAAAGCTTGGGCAACAAGCAGGAGGCTTTGCTTTACGCAAAAACCGCCTGCCAGTTGCACCCAGAAGATTGGCGCTGCGAGACGGACTTGCTGCGCTGCTACGAGCTCAACCGGATGTATTTGGAGGCGTTGGGCATCCGGCGTAAACAGCTTGAAAAATCGCCAACGGTTGAAAATTACCGGGCAGCGTTGAAAACCGCAGAATCTGCGAAGAAGGATCGCGCCAGCTACCGGGTGGAGCTGTTCAATTGGGCGCAAAGCGTTGAATTGCAGCCCAAGCAGGAGTCGTCGTGGAGACGCTCAATTGATAACCAGCCCAGTGCCCAGGGGGCTTCAACCCGCCAGGTTTCCACGCGCGTAAGCTGGCTATTAAGCGAAGAAAAGCTGGACGAGGCGCTGGCGTTGGTGCAGTCACCCAACGCGTGCTCTGCAGCATTGCTGCACACCATCGCCAAAAAACTGCCGTCAGCGCGCGATCTGGAGGCTGTCCCACTGCTGCTGCGGCTGTTTGAGATGACGATGCCTGGCGCGTCTTCGCCTTACGATGACGTTCTGCGTTTGGTCGCCGAGACAGCCAGCCGCATCAAGCAGCCCGAGCGCAGCCACTGGCTTGCCATGCTTCGGGGTAACTACAAAGCCAAACGCAATTTCATCAAAGGTCTGGATGGGTTGAAGATTCCGGCATAATTCGGTTATACACATCAAAGGTGTATAGAAAGTGCCAACGCCATGCCCACCCGAACCAATATTGTTTTAGACGACGAACTCATCGCTCAGGCGATGCTGCGTGCAGGTGTCACCACCAAAAAAGCGGCCGTCGAGGCGGCGTTGAAGGCGTTTGTGCGCCAGCCGGATTATTCGGGGTTTCTTGCTCTCGAAGGAAGTGATGTACTTGCCGATGACTACGATCCTGATGAAAGCTACGCCCCAATTCCGCCAGCACGGGTGCTGAAGTACGGCGGCGCAACGCGGCCGGTCAAAGGCACGCGCAGCAAAGGAAGCAGAAGAGCGATTCCTGCATGATCGTCGATACGTCGGCAGTTGTAGAGTATCTGCGGGCTACGGGCTCCTCCATTCACCTACGCCTTTCACGCGCCGTGCGCTCGAAAGAAGAGTTTTGGATGCCGTCTATCGTTGTCCAAGAGGTTTTGCAAGGGGCTCGCAGCACCAGCCATTTCATGCTTTTGCAACGTCAAATTGATCAACTCCCCGTTTTTGAACCCGAAGATTACCAAGCCCTGCATCGACAGGCGGCTCTTTTGTACGCTCAGTGCCGCTGGCGCGGAATAACCGTCAGAAACCCGATCGACTGTGTCGTCGCTGCCTGTGCATTGGAGGCTGACAGGGTGCTTCTCGCACGTGATCGAGACTTCTCTGAGATCGCGAAAGTTGAACCCAGGCTGAAACTTTTCTCATGACCAACCACTTGCACACTCCCCTGCACACCTCTACCCTGACCTCGCTGTCCCTGCTGGCCCGAGGCAAAGTCCGCGACAACTACGCCGTGGGCACCGACCGCATCTTGATGGTCGCCAGCGACCGCTTGAGCGCGTTTGACGTGATTATGGGCGAGCCGATTCCGGGCAAAGGCGCGCTGCTCACACAAATGGCACTGTTCTGGTTTGACAAG
>JANOMD010000287.1:0-14113 GCA_031420135.1 Rhodoferax sp.
AATTACATAGTAAAATTACATGGCTAATCAATGCGCCTCGCCATGCAGGCGTTGGCGCTCATCAACCTTCGATACGCTCAAATTTGCAGAGAAGTTGATCGCTGCTGGCGTGCCCGAGGCACCGGACAAGGCCAAGGCGGAGGCTTCGGCCTTGTCTGAGGTGCTTAAGATCAATTTCAGGGATATTGTTGCCAAGGAACACTTGGGCTAATGGGTCCTTGGCTTGGCCTTGGCGCAGTCCGGTTTGCTGGTCGGCATTTTCTTAGGTTGGCGTAGGCAATTTGCCGGGCAAGTGAGAAAAGACCTTGGCCTGGGAAACTGACCCCAATTCAGACTGTCAAGCGAAGGCCAACGTCAAATGCCGGACCGGCTCGGAAGTGAGCGTTACTTTGATCTTGACCTTGATTTCGATGTCATAGCCTAAACTATTGTCCGGAAAATGAGGTCCACTTCACCAATTACCTTGGCCCCAATTACCTGCGTCTCAAACGTGGCAACGACAGTTGTGATGACCTCCGCATAGACTGTCGAGAAATTTTACACATTCATCGGGCCAGCGCCCGTAACAAAGTTAATTCTTTGAATTCACTATTTTTTTGCCCGCAGGGCTTCAAAGCTGTAGCCACGGTCGATCCGGTCCATCACCCGGATCAGGCTATTCAGGGACTCGGTGCAAGCGGTCGTGACCTTGTGGTCGAAATAATTCAGAATCCACGGTTGCCAGTCAACTCCGGGGCACCGGCCAAGGTCGCCAGTGGTGTGTATCGGCCATGTTCACCCAGACCAACATCCGGCGTGTAGCCCGTCTCTTTGCCCTCACCCCGAAAGTGACCCCACTCCAACGCTTCATTGCGGGCGACAAGACCATGCAAATCAGTGAACGTCACTTTGTCCATGGAGAATTTGCCCGCCTTCACCCGTGCCAAAAGGCGCTTGGCGCTGGTCGCCAAATTGAGAACCTGCTCCTGATCAGAAAGTTTGCGTCCGCCGATGGTCACGCCATCCAGCAGGGTTTTGACTTCGGGGAAGGTGAATGGATTGCCTTCAAGTACCGAAGCATCCCAAACGAACTCAGGCAGCATGCGATGAAAGCGGAAGGCCACCCGCTCAATGGAGTGAGTCGGCACCACGCCAGGCACAGTTGACCTGTTCCAGTGAAATCCGAGTGTAGAGAAGAGTTCCATATTTTTTCTTGTGACCCCAAATGGCTTGCCAGTCCAATCCAAGTTCACTCTACTATAGCGACGTACGGGAACAGGCGCATATTTGAATCCACTTAAAACTGGCCTTTGTTTCCACAAGAAAGAGCATCCATGACGGCCCCAATTACCTTCGACTACAGTTCTGCTTTTTCGCGCAACATTGGCTGGGTTACGCAAGCTGAACAGCTTAAGTTAAAGAAATCCCGTGTTGCCATTGCAGGGCTGGGCGGCGTTGGTGGCGCGTACTTGTTGACGCTTACCCGGCTGGGCATCACTAATTTCAATATCGCTGACTTCGACGATTTCGATGTGCACAACCTGAACCGGCAGGCTGGCGCGTTTATGCCTTTCATGGGTCACCCCAAAATTGATACGGTAGCTCAAATGGCTCGGGACATCAATCCAGAGATCGACCTGGACCTGTATCCTCAAGGCGTCTCCCCCGAAAACGTTGATGAATTTCTGCGCGATGTTGAGGTTTATGTGGACGGGCTGGATTTCTTTGCGTTGCCTGCGCGCCGCATGGTGTTTGCCAAATGCCGTGAAAAAGGCATACCGGCTCTGACAGCCGCACCGCTGGGCATGGGCACGGCTTTTCTGTATTTCAGTCCCGCCAGCATGAGTTTTGAAGAATACTTCAAGGTAGAAGGGTACGAGGAGCAAGAGCAATATGCGCGCTTTATAGCGGGTTTGTCGCCAGCCATGCTGAACCGCGACTACCTTGTTGCGCCTGAAGCCGTGAATTTTCAGGAGAAGCGCGGTCCGTCAACCATCATGGCGTGTGACCTTTGTGCCGGTGTAATGGGCGCTTCTGTGCTGAAAGTGCTTCTGGGTCGTGGTGCCATGAAAGCCGTGCCGTGGGGGTTGCATTTTGATGCGTACCATCAAAAACTCAAATTGACGTGGCGGCCATTCGGCAACTCTAACCCTCTGCAGCAACTGCTTCTGAAATTTATCCGGCCTGTGCTGCGTGGGCGCCCGCCACGCCGATGAATTCTTGATCGATCTCCGACGCGCTTAAAGCGTCCGGGGAAAAACACCGTGACGATGCAAATTGGCTATATTCTGCGGCAATGCTTTATCAGCCCCCGTCCGCCTGCCTCACATAAATCCAGCACGCGCGCAAAACCAGCAGCGTCGCCGTAATAGGGATCAGGTACTTCGGTTCCCTCTTGTCCTTCGGCAAAGGCCAGAAACAGGCGCAATTTTCCCGCATGCTCCGGCGGGCAGACGCGCCGCAATTCGACCAAATTGCCAGAATCCATCGGCAGAATCAGGTCAAACTGCTGGAAATCTGACGCAACAACGCGCCGGGAACGGATTCGGCCTATATTGTAATTTCGGCTGGTAAGCGCCGCCACCGCCCGGGGGTCGGGCCGCTCGCCAGCATGGTGGGCGTGGGTGCCAGCGGATTCAATTTTCATCTGCTGCGAGAGTCCGGCGTCTTGCGCCAGCTTCTGCGCCACGGTTTGCGCCATAGGCGACCGGCAAATGTTCCCCATGCAAACCATCAACACACGTGTCATAGCACTGCATTCTATTGTGTGATTTTCCCCCCGGTTCGTCGGCAAATTAGTCACAAAGCTCTTGCCACGGGACACTCCAGCGGCGATTCTTAGGGTAAATGCGGTATATTCCCCCGAATCACCTGAGCATTAACTGCTAGTTTATGGGGTACGCTATGAAAAACGCTGATACACGCTTTGACCTGATCTTCCGTTCGACCATGCTGGGATTCTTGGCCATGCTCTTGTCGGGTTGCGCTGGTTTTTCATCTGGCAAATACCCGCCCGCACCTGCTGCTGCTGCGACGTCTGACTACAACTATATTGTCGGCCCAGGCGATACCCTGAACATCATTGTTTGGCGCAACCCTGAGCTGTCACTGTCTGTTCCGGTTCGCCCGGACGGCAAGCTCTCGACCCCGCTGGTAGACGAACTGGTTGCCCAGGGGAAAACATCTGTGGAAATTGCGCGCGATGTTGAAAAGGCGTTGGCTAAATTTGTGCGGGATCCTGTTGTTACAGTGATCGTCACCAGTTTTGTGGGGCCGTACAGCGAGCAAATTAGGGTCGTAGGCGAGGCTGCCAAACCTCAATTCTTGCCTTACAAGCAGAAAATGACCCTCCTTGATGTCATTATTGCGGTCGGTGGGTTGACGGATTTCGCCGACGGAAATTCTGCTACGATTTTCAGGGCGTCTGAGGGAGACAAACGCTACACCGTTCGCATCAAAGATTTGATCAAACGCGGTGACATTTCCGCCAATGTTGAAATGAAGCCAGGTGACGTGTTGATCATCCCTCAAGGTTGGTTTTAGCGTTCAGGCTTAGCCTTTTCCACATGTGTTGGCCTTTCAGGCTTTGGTTAAAGTCTGCCCGATTCTCGGCAACCCATTTTTATTTATAGTGCTGTCTGATGGATGAGCTGTTAAATCAATTATTTTCAATTGCGCGTGGCATCTGGAAGCATCGCTGGCCCGGGCTGTTGGTTGCCTGGGTAGTCGGCGCTATCGGTGCTGCGGTGGTGCTTTGGGTGCCTGACAAATTCGAGGCCAGTGCGAGGATTTACGTTGATACACAGTCCATATTGAAGCCGCTCATGTCAGGCTTGGCAGTGCAACCCAACGTTGAACAGCAAGTCGCGATGTTGAGTCGTACGCTGATAAGCCGCCCGAACGTTGAAAAACTTATTCGCATGGCCGATCTTGATTTGGGTGAAAAATCAAAAGACCAGCAGGAGGCGCTTATTGAGCGGGTCACCAAGACGCTACAAATCAAGAATACTGGCAGAGACAATCTTTACACGCTCGGTTTTAGGGACTCCAATCCAGACAAGGCCAAACGTGTGGTTCAGTCGCTGGTTTCAATTTTTGTAGAGTCAAGCCTGGGCGACACCCGCAAAGATTCCGACGTTGCCAAGAAGTTTATTGATGAACAGATCAAAACTTATGTTGCCAAACTGGAGGAGGCTGAAGCGCGCCTGAAGGAGTTCAAGCTTCGCAATCTTGAGCTGCAAACGGCTGACGGCAAAGACATGTCCGGGCGCCTCGGTGAAATTAACAATCAATTGAATCAGGCGCGACTTGAGTTGCGAGAGGCCGAGAACGCGCGGGATGCAGCTAAAAAGCAGCTGGATGCCGAAAAGGCGCAAAACACCAGCATTACGTCTAAAAGTCTGCTCCAGGAGTCGGCCGCAGTGGTTTCAACGCCCGAGATAGACTCGCGGATTAGTGAGCAGAAGCGAGGGCTGGATGCATTATTGCAACGATTTACCGACCAGCATCCTGATGTCATCAGCAGTAGAAAACTCATTAAGGATCTTGAAGAGCTAAGGCGTAAAGAAGTGTTGGAACTGCGCAAGGCAGCCATGGCGATTCCTCCGCCCGTGACCAATACGAGCAGTTTGGCAATGCAAGAACTTCAGCGTATGGTTGCAACCTCGGAGGTGCAAGTTGCAGCACTGCGTGCCAGGGTGGGGGAGTACGACGCGCGGTTTGCGCGTGCTAGAGTACAGATGAAGACTGCACCGCAAATTGAGACTGAGTTCTCCCAGTTAAATCGGGACTACGCTATTAACAAGAAGAACTATGAAGATCTGGTTGCCAGGCGCGAGTCAGCGTCACTGTCCGGTGAACTTGAAGGCGCATCGGGAATTGCCGATTTTCGGCTCATAGATCCGCCCCGGGTTTCACCAACACCGGTTGCACCCAATCGGTTGCTTTTAATGCCTTTGGCTTTGCTTGCTGCGTTATTGGCGGGCATAGCCACCGCATTTGTTGTAAGTCAGCTTCGTTCGGTATTTTTTGACGCCCGAAGCCTTCGCGACTTGGCCGGATTACCGCTTCTGGGTGTCGTGATGCTGGTTATGAGTGACTCGTTGAGGGTCAAGGAAAGATCGGACATGAGGAAATTTGTAGCAGCCTCCAGCGGATTGATTGGGGTGTTTATTGCAGGGATCGCCGCATTGGCGTTTCTTACTGGACGGGTTGGGTGAGCCGGCAATGAGTAGCTTGATTGAGCAGGCAACACAGCGCCTGGAACAGCTCCGCAGGGCGGGCGCGGTGATACCTGATGCTCCGGCAAAGTCATCGCCGGTCCAAGTGCCGACCAGGGAACATCAGGGCGGGCCAGCCAATGGCCCGTTGCGCGTTCCACCCTCCGTGTCTCGTCGGGTGGAGATTGACCTGGACGCCCTATCGGCCGCTGGCATCGTCAGTCCCAATGCACCCAGGTCCCAAATTGCAGACCAGTTCCGGGTGATTAAGCGCCCCCTGATCCGAAATGCAATGGGAAAAGGGGCCTCTGTAATTGCCAATGGCAATTTGATCATGGTCACCAGCGCACTTGCTGGCGAGGGGAAAAGCTTCACGGCCATAAATTTGGCCCTGAGTATTGCGACTGAACTGGACAACACCGTGATGTTGGTCGATGCAGATGTCGCGCGGCCTTCGGTATTGCGGGTATTGGGATTGCCGCCAAGCCCCGGCTTGCTTGATCTGGTTCTGGACGAGTCCAAGGATATGTCAAGCGTTTTGCTGAAGACCAATATTGACAAACTTAGCATCTTGCCCAGTGGACTGCTGGATCAGCGCGCTACCGAGCTATTGGCCAGCGACGCCATGATTCGAATGCTTGGCACCATGGCAACCAGGTATCCGGACCGAATTATTATTTTTGACTCCCCGCCCCTGCTTTTGACGACAGAAGCGCGGGTTTTGGCAACGCATATGGGCCAAATCGTGATGGTCGTGCGTGCTGAAAGTACCTTGCAGTCTGATGTTCAACATGCCTTGGCGCACATTGAGGCGTGCCCGGTGAAAATGTTGGTACTTAACCAGGCTAGAACTGCTAGCAAGGGTAGCTACGGTTACGGGTATGGTTACGGAGGGTATGGGTATGATCACGATCAGCAGATACAGTAAAACGCTGGATCGAAAGTCATGACCCCAGATTTGGTTTTGACGTCAACCAGCAGAAAAAGATGTAGGACCCGCTCGCTGGCCATATTTATGGTCGCTGCATTCTCGACTGTCGGCGATGCAGGTGCGCAGGACTTTGCCTCGACCGGTGGGTCCAAGCGAGCAATTTCCATCGTGCCGCGGATTTCTTTTGCGGAAACTCTGACTGACAACGTACGCCTGACAAGTAATGACCGGCAGTCCGAACTAGTCACCGAAATCTCGCCTGGGATCCAAATCTCAGGAGAACGGGGGAAAGTCAGGGGGTATTTTGACTATGCGCTAAATGGCAAGTTTTACGCCCAAAACACGGCTGGCACCAGTGTTCAAAATGCATTGACTGCATTCGGCACCTTTGAGGCCGTTGATCGATGGGCCTTTGTAGATGTGAGTGCAGGAATTTCACAGCGGACAGTTTCTGCATTGGGCTCCCCAGCCGTCAGCAGCGCCTCAATCAACGCCAACCAGACAGAAACCGCAACGTTTCGTTTGTCGCCCTACCTTCGCGGGCGGTTTGCCAATTTGATTGATTATGAAACCCGCTACACCCTATCGACCAACCGGAGCCAATCGGCTGTTGCGTCGGATGTCACGACTCGGGACGGGTTGATCCGGCTAACTGGCAGAGGCTCTGGCTCCCGTCTTGGCTGGTCGTTGGAAGCGGGCCAGCAGAATGCGTCATACAGCGCCGGTCGGACGACAGAGTCTGATCGATTGTCGGGGTCGCTGTCATACGCTGTTGTGCCTCAGTTGAACTTTTCTGCGTCGGTTGGTCAGGAGTCGAATAATTTCACGACGGCTGATAAACAAAGCAAACCGACCGCTGGATTTGGCGTGAATTGGACGCCCTCTGAGAACACCAGTTTGGCTGCGTCCCGCAACAGTCATTCGTACGGCAACTCTCACAGCATCAGTTTCTTGCACAGAACCCCCAGGACCTCTTGGCGGTTTAGTGACACTATCAGCGTTGCCGCTCCTTCGGCGCAAAACGGGCTCACCAATCTGGGGTCTGCGTTTGATATTTACTTCTCCCAATTTGCCAGTGTTGAACCCGATCCGGTCAAACGGGCCGTGCTCGTCAACAATTTTCTACAAACCAATGGGATCAATCCAGGCAGCGCAATCATCAGTAACTTTGCAACCTCAGCGGCGTCTCTCCAGCGCCGACAGGATCTGTCCTTCTCTTTGCTCGGCATTCGGGATACGATCACTTTCATAGCGACGCGAGGCGAATCTTCAAGGCTTGACACGGTGACGACTGCGGTCGACGACTTGTCGAATTCCGCCGTGATCCGCCAGGCCGGGCTTAGCGTGAGTTATGCACACAAGTTGACGCCAGACGCAGCATTCAACGTGCTTGCCTCGGCGCAGCAGTCTTCCGATTCGCTGGGGCTGCAAGGCAGCAACACGCGTTCGGTCAATCTGAGCTTGTCAACCAAAGTAGGCACAAAGTCAACCGCTGTCATCAGCGCCCGTCGGGTGGTTTTTGAAAGCAATGCAAACCCATATACCGAGTCTGCTATATCTGGCACTCTGAATGTGCAGTTTTGAGCCATGTATGAAGCCTTTTATGGGTTGACCGGCAAGCCGTTTCAACTTAACCCAGATCCCAGCTTCTATTTCGGCAGCAAGCAACACCGGCGCGCCAAGGCATATCTTGAGTATGGGGTTCAGCGTAACGAGGGTTTCATTGTTATCACTGGCGAGGTAGGGGCCGGTAAAACGACCATCGTTCGAGGGCTCCTGGAAAGTCTTGACGCCAATGCGGTGGTGGCTGCGAACCTGGTAAGCACCCAGCTGGATGCGGAAGATACGCTGCGTATGGTGGGTGCCGCTTTCGGTGTTGGCATCAAGGACCTTTCAAAGTCTGATCTCCTGATGTCGCTCGAGGCATTTCTGGTTACACAAATAAGCCAGGGAAAGCGATGTCTGCTGATCGTAGACGAGGCGCAAAATCTCACGCCGCGTGCCGTTGAAGAGTTGCGGATGCTGTCGAATTTTCAATTCGGCAAACAGGCGCTCCTGCAGACTTTTCTGGTTGGTCAACCTGAGTTTCGGGAAATTCTCCAAAACCCGAATATGCAGCAATTGCGCCAGCGTGTGACCGCGACCTGCCACATCGGGCCGATGGACAGGGATGAAACCCGGGGATATATCGAGCATCGGCTCAAATGCGTCGGGTCACAAGGCCAGCCTAGTTTCGACAATGACGCATTCGATGCCATTCACAAGGCAAGCGGAGGCATTCCCCGGCGCATCAATTCGATATGTGACCGGTTGCTGCTACTGGGGTTTCTCGGTGAAAAGATCAATATTTGTGTGGCAGACGTCAATGAAGTCGTGAACGAAATGCACGAGGAATCAGGCGGTTCGACCTATCCGACGCTCGTCACACCCGCCGCCGGATGGTCGCCCGCTGAAAAACGCAATGTTGACCCGTCCTACGACATCGAGCTGTCCAGTTTGCAACTCGACCATGACATGCTGGATGGCGTTTCCAGAAAAATTGAAGATTTGGGTGCCGAGCGCCACGGCGACCGGCTGATGAGGTTGGAGCGGAGCCTGTTGCGGTTGGAACGTGTCAATCTGGAAATTTTGACGATGCTTCAGAAACTGGTGATCGCCGTTAAACGGCCGCGGCCCGACCCGAATCAAAATGTCAAACCGTGATCTGTTTGACCCTCATATGACATCGAGCACTTTGCCTACCCAATCACTCACCAATGCTCTGACCATTGATGTGGAAGACTATTTTCAGGTCTCTGCGTTTGCGCCTCACATTGACCGGTTGGATTGGAGTTCGCGCGAGTGCCGGGTTGAACGCAACGTGGGGCGAATTCTCGATATGTTGGAAAAGCGCCAAATCAAGGCGACCTTCTTCACGTTGGGCTGGATTGCCGAGCGCTATCCGGCGTTGATTCGTCAAATTGCTGACCACGGGCATGAAGTGGCCAGCCATGGCTACGGTCACGAACGGGCGAGCGATCAGACTGAGAAAGCGTTTTATGCCGACATTCATCTCGCCAAGATCATCCTGGAAGATTTGTGTGACGTTGAAGTCAAGGGGTACCGTGCGCCGAGCTTCTCCATTGGCAAAGGCAATTTGTGGGCCTTTGATTGCCTCGAGCGAGCAGGTTACCGGTACAGTTCCAGTGTTTATCCGATCCGGCATGATCACTATGGCATGCCGGATTCGCCGCGCTTCGCCCACCAAGTGCGCCCAGGCCTGATGGAAATTCCGGTGACAACGTTGAGGGTGCTAAGCCGGAATTTGCCCTCCAGCGGAGGTGGCTATTTTCGGCTGCTTCCGTATGCCCTGTCTCGATGGATGCTCAGTCGTGTGAACCAGCATGACCGCCAAGCGGGCATCTTCTATTTTCACCCTTGGGAAATCGACGTCGAGCAGCCTCGGATACCCGGAATAAGCAGTAAGACACGATTTCGCCACTACGTCAATATTTCCCGGATGGAAGGTCGGCTGGAGCAATTGTTGGGTGATTTCAAGTGGGGCCGGATGGATGAAATTTTCCTGAATACTGCGCAACAAGAGGCGGTTCTTGTCTGACGACAATTTGCTGGCTGTCAAGCGCCTGGCCTATGTTGATGCGACAACTGCCTTGCTGTGGGACCAGTTCGTTTTTCAGTCCGCTAACGCAACCTTCTTTCATCGGGCTGGATGGCAAAAAATCATTCGCGAGGTGTTTCGCCACGAAACCTATTTTCTTTATGTTCAAAAGAGTGGTCAGATTTGCGGCGTATTGGCGCTGGCCCATGTCAAAAGCTGGCTTTTTGGGAACGCGTTGGTCGGCCTGCCGTTTGCTGTTTACGGTGGTGTATTGGCAGCCAATGACGAAGCCGCTCTAGCTTTGGAAAGTGAAGCCCGGAGAATTGCCCAGCAGTTGGGGGTTGACCATCTGGAATTGAGGAATGTGGAAAAACGCCATGCCAACTGGCCCGCGCAGGACCTTTATGTGACGTTCCGCAAGAAGATTTTTGTCGAAGAAGAGGCAAATATGCTTGCGATTCCCCGAAAGCAGCGGGCAATGGTTCGCAAAGGGATCAAGAACGCACTGATCTCTCAAGTTGATGGCGACATCGACCAGTTTTTTGCCCTTTATTCCGACAATGTTCACCGTCATGGAACTCCCGCCTTGCCAAAGCGTTACTTCAAGGCCCTGCAAACCGAGTTTGGTGCAGATTGCGAGGTAATGACTGTTAAAAGCGAAGACGGTCGTGCCCTCAGCAGCGTCATGAGCTTCTATTTTCGCGATGAAGTATTGCCGTACTACGCGGGCGACGACGAATCGGCACGTGATCTGGCTGCCAATGACTTCAAATATTGGGAGCTGATGCGCCGGTCCTGTGGTCGCGGCATCAAGGTATTTGATTACGGTAGAAGCAAGAAAGGCACGGGTTCGTACGCCTTCAAGAAGAACTGGGGCTTTGAGCCCCGCCAATTGAACTACGAATACTGCCTGTACAAGCGCGATTCCATCCCTCAGAACAATCCTGCCAACGCGAAGTACCGGCTGTTGATTGAAACCTGGCGGCGCATGCCGATTGGCATGGCGAACTGGCTTGGGCCGTTCATTGTGCGGAACCTTGGATGAACCCTGCCACCAACAGCCTGGCCATTGAGTCCACGCGGGCAGGCGTCTGGCGACACGCAATTGCGGCGTTGCTCGTTTTAATTGCTGCGATTCTCTTGTTGTACCGGGACACCGCTTGGGGAATGGTGCAGATATGGTCTCGTTCCGAAACTTTCACGCACGGGTTTCTGGTAGTTCCAATCGTTCTTTGGTTGGTATGGCGGTCCCGCGATGCGCTCGTTGCCTTAACGCCGCGGCCGTCTGGATGGATTCTCGCTCCGCTGTTGATTGCGATCCTGGGCTGGTTGATGGGCGATTTGGCTGCGGTCAATGCGGTGACCCAGATGGCGTTTGTGTCAATGCTGGTATTGGCAATTCCTGCCGTTTTGGGTGTGTCCGTTGCGCGATTGATCGCATTTCCGTTGGCCTTCCTTTACTTTGCGGTACCCATTGGCGAGGTTTTTCTGCCTCAATTGATGGAGTGGACCGCCAACTTTACGGTGGTGGCTTTGCGCTTTTCGGGGATTCCGGTATTTCGCGAAGGCCTTCAGTTCGTGATTCCATCGGGCAACTGGTCGGTGGTTGAGGCTTGCAGTGGCGTGCGGTATTTGATTGCTTCCCTCACCGTGGGGACGCTCTTTGCCTATCTGAACTACCAATCAAACTGGCGGCGGTTGTTGTTTGTGCTGGTATCCATTTTGGTGCCTATCGTGGCCAACTGGCTTCGCGCGTACATGATTGTGATGTTGGGCCACCTGTCAGGCAACACAATCGCCGTTGGCGTCGACCACTTGATCTATGGCTGGGTGTTCTTCGGCATTGTCATCATGCTGATGTTTGCGATTGGCGCTCGGTGGGCCGAGCCTGACCTGGTTCATCCGTCCCCGGCCATGTCGGAGATGTCGGCGACTGGTCGCGTCAAAACCTTCTCAATCTGGCTTAGCGCAGCGTGCTTCGCACTGTTGGTGGCCTTGCCGCTGCCTGTCAAATGGAATATTGGCAGGATGGAGCATCCAGCCGCCATCTCACTGCTGCCACCGGATCGCCTGGCGGCGGATTGGCACGCCGTTGAGGCAGAGGCGCCTGCGTTCAAGCCCGCCTACCAAATGCCCGTGGCGGAGTTCAATACGCTTTACCAAGGCAAAGACGGCAAAGTCGGCTTGTTTCTGGCGTACTACCGCAACCAGACCTATGTCCAGAAACTCGTCACATCCAACAATGTCCTGGTGACCAGCGGGGACCTGCGTTGGACCCGGCTTGGCAGTGCCAGCCGGGACACGGTAATAGACGGCAATTCAATCGCCGTGCGCACCTTGGACCTGCGCGCCAACGCTGCGGTCGATCAAACACGGGACGTTCAGTTGGTAGTTTGGCAAATTTATTGGATAAATGGTACTTTGACGACCAATGATTACCTTGCCAAAGTCTATAGTGCGGTCTACCGCCTGATGGGGCGCGGCGACGATTCTGCTGCAATCGTTGTTTACACGACAAAAAGGATTGATGAGAACCCGCACGCACTGCTTGAGTCCTTTTTGGCGACCAATTATTCGACCATCAATGGCCTGCTGGAGAAGGCGCAACCGGCCAGATAGTGAGATCGGGCAGGCTCGCGATTGTGGCGATCGAAATCAGCATTCGGAATTTGAATTAGTAGATTTGGAGCGATAGAAATGACAGTGGTTGCTGTGATCGGATTGGGATACGTGGGATTGCCGCTGGTGGTGGAATTTGGAAAGCACCTGCGCACCATCGGCTTTGACATAGCCGTCAACAAGGTGGAGTCGTGCCTGAAGGGGGTTGACCCTTCGCGTGAACTTTCGGACGAAGAAATGCGGGCGTCCCCGCATGCGGTGTATACGGCCGACGCGACCCTGCTGGCCGAAGCCGACATCATCATTGTTGCCGTGCCAACTCCGGTTGACCAAGCCCATATTCCGGATTTTCGCCCCTTGATTGGTTCCAGCACCAGTGTCGGGCGCCATATGAAGAAAGGTGCCATCGTTGTCTATGAATCAACGGTGTACCCGGGCGCCACTGAAGAGGTCTGCATCCCGGTTCTGGAGCGCGAATCGGGCTTGAAATGGAAGCAGGACTTTTTTGTCGGCTACTCGCCCGAGCGCATCAACCCGGGTGACAAGGAGCACACGCTCACCAAAATTCTCAAAATCGTGTCGGGTGACACACCACAAACTCTGGACAAGGTTGCCAAGCTTTACGAAACCATCATCGTGCCAGGGGTGCACCGCGCGTCCAGCATCAAAGCGGCAGAGGCCGCCAAGGTGATCGAGAATACCCAGCGCGATCTGAATATCTCGCTGATGAACGAGCTGTCCATCATTTTCGACAAGCTGGGTATTGACACCACTGAGGTTCTGGAAGCCGCCGGCACCAAATGGAATTTTCTGAAGTTCAAGCCGGGCCTGGTCGGTGGCCATTGCATTGGCGTTGACCCCTATTACTTGACCCACAAGGCGGAGATGGTGGGCTACAACCCGCAGGTGATCCTGGCGGGGCGGCGCATCAACGACGGCATGGGCAAGTTCATAGCCGAGCAGACCATCAAGAACATGATCGCCGCTGGCAGCTACATCAAAGGTGCCAAGGTCAACGTGCTGGGGCTGACCTTCAAGGAAAATTGCGGCGACCTGCGCAACTCCAAAGTGATTGACATCATCAACGAGCTGAAGTCCTACGGCGTCGAAGTCTATGTGACTGACCCGCAGGCCGAGTCGGACGAAGCGGTGCATGAGTATGGTGTGCCACTGCTGCCGTGGGCCGAACTGCCGCGCGCCGACGCCATCGTGGCGGCAGTGGCGCACCGGGAGTTTGCCGCGTTGAGCATGGATGATCTTTCCAAAAAACTGGTGAAAGGCGGCGCGTTCATCGATGTCAAGGCAGTCTTCGATCGCAAGGCGATTGAGGGTGCAGGCTACCGGCTGTGGCGGCTTTGATGAGGCTGACCGTGCCAGTTTTGGCCCACAGCGACGGGTTCATTGAAAGCCGTCCTGCACAGTTAAATTATTAACCTCCAGGTTAATTTTATGCCTGAAAACGTCTGATTTTCTGAAAATGTTGATAAAATATGTCTCTAGCTCTCGTATTATATAGAAAGTTTGCTATTTATTTAATAGTAACTTTAAATTCCCCGTTTGTGGCCGCCGGAGTTAGCGAGCGGGATTGCATTTCAAATTTTTCAATGGTTTGACTCTGGAACTGCCGCATGGTGCTATTTTTAAAGGTTGGCCATGCAGGGTGGTGAACGCCCGCTGGTGCTGCACGTGATGTACCGCTTCGACACCGGCGGGCTGGAGAACGGGGTGGTGAACCTCATCAACCACATGCCCGCACACGCCTACCGG
>JANOMD010000288.1:0-10227 GCA_031420135.1 Rhodoferax sp.
CGCTATACCGAAATCATCGTCACCCGCGCGACCGTGAGTGTGGGCGAAGACATTGGTTTCCTGCCCGGCACCGAAGAAGAAAAAATGGGCCCGTGGATGGGCGCGCTGGACGACAACCTGGAAGTGCTGGGCAAAACCGACACCAATGCCGGTGAATGGGGCCGCGCCGCGACCAGCGAGCTGATTCGGAGCCGCATCAAAATCAAGAGCATGAACTTCATGCGTGGACGCACCTTCTTGACCAAGTACGTCATCATTGACGAAGCGCAGAATTTGACACCCAAGCAGATGAAGACGCTCATCACCCGCGCCGGGCCGGGCACCAAGATCGTCTGCATGGGCAATCTGGCGCAGATCGACACGCCCTACCTGACCGAAGGCTCTTCGGGCCTGACCTTTGCGGTCGACAAATTCAAGGGCTGGCCGCATGGCGGGCACATCACGCTGGCGCGCGGCGAGCGGTCGCGGCTGGCAGACTTTGCCAGTGAAGTGCTGTAGCCGGCTCTGTTTTAGGTGAATTAAATTGCTACATATTAAATAGCAAACTATCTATATAATACGAGAGCTACAGGCCTATTTTACTGTTTTTTATGAGTTTTGACCGGCTGGGACACCTCAATAAACCCAATTTGGGTAGCGCTATTTACCAACCAATTGCGTGATGCGCTCAGCCTCGAAGCACTCCTTGAGCGCAGCGTCCAGCGGGACGCAATTGACAACCAGCCGGTTGGCCTGCAGGATTTCGATGGCCTGCCACAGCAACGCGATTTGATGGTCTTGCGCAGAGGCCGTGTCGATCAACCCTTTCATGGCCTGACTCATCGGGTCCAGGTCATCGTGGGTGATGCCGTAGGACGAAAAGCCCTTGGCCATGGCGGCGTCACCACTGGCCTCAGTGGCCTTTGGCATGATGATGCGCGCCGGAATGCCCACGGCCGTGGCGCCTGCAGGCACCGGTTTGATCACCACCGCATTGGCACCGATCTTCGCATTGTCGCCCACAGTGAACCCGCCCATCACCTTGGCACCGGCGCTCACCAGCACATTCTTGCCAAGCGTCGGATGGCGTTTGGTGCCTTTGTACAGCGAGGTGCCGCCCAGCGTCACACCCTGGTAGATGGTGCAGCCGTCGCCAATTTCAGCGGTCTCACCAACCACCACACCCATGGCATGGTCGAAAAATACCCGCTCACCTATTGTTGCGCCGGGGTGGATTTCAATGCCGGTCAGAAAACGTCCCAGGTGCGAGACAAACCGGCCGAGCCATTTCAGGCCATTGTTCCAGCACCAATGCGCCCGCCGGTGCAACACCAACGCGTGCAGGCCGGGGTAGCAGGTCAACACCTCCCAGGTGGTGCGCGCGGCGGGGTCGCGGTCGAGGATGGTTTGAATATCGGAGCGAAGGCGTGAAAACATGGGCATTTCAGTTTTGGCGTGCAAGTCTAGCCTTTTAATCTGGCAGAGGTCTCCAGCATCGCCTTGGCGACACCTCTGAGAACATGGATTTCTTCCTGCGTCACAGCGGCCCGGTTGAACAGCTGGTTCAGCCGGGGCATCAGCTTTTTCGGCGCTGCCGGGTCGAGAAACCCGATGGCCACCAGCGATTCTTCAAGGTGCGCCAGCATGCTGGCCACCTGCCGCGCATCGGCCAGGATCGGCTGCGAGGTTGCCGGTTGCACGGCAAAACCGCCTGAGATTCCACTGATTGCCAGCCGCCATTCGTAGGCAATGACCTGTATCGCCGCGCCCAGGTTCAACGATCCGAAGGCCGGGTTGGTCGGAATGCTCAAACACGCATGGCAGCGGTAAACATCCTCGTTGGTCATGCCAAAGCGCTCGGAGCCAAACAAAAACCCGACGCCGGCATTTGCAGCATCGGGCTGTTCCTGCACGTGCCCATCAGTGGCCGCCATGCCATTTTTAAGCAGCGATTCGAAGTGCGCGCGGGGCGTGAACGTGGGCGGGCCAAAGTCGCGCGGCGTCATGGCCGTGGCACACAGGTGGGTGATGCCGTCCAGCGCCTCGTCCAGCGTGGACACAATGCGGGCATCGGCCAGCACATCCAGCGCACCGCTGGCGCGCTGGATGGTTTCCTCGCGCCGCAGCACATTGGCCCAGCGTGGGGCGACCAGCACCAGGTCCGAAAAGCCCATGACTTTCATGGCGCGCGCACAGGCACCGACATTGCCGGCGTGGCTGGTGTTGATCAAAATGAATCGCGTCTGCATGGCGGGTAAAATAGCCAGATTGTCGCTGCCCGCATCGTCGGGCTGCATCCGCGTTCCTCCCCCCACAAGCTATGCCCTCTCCAAACCTGCACCCGATGGTCAACGTGGCCATCAAGGCCGCGCGCGCCGCCGGCAACATCATCAACCGTGCCGCGCTGGATGTCGAAGCGGTTCGCGTCTCGCAAAAGCAGGTGAACGACTTTGTGACCGAAGTTGACCAGGCCGCCGAGCAGGTCATCATTGAAACCCTGCTTGCAGCCTACCCCGGCCACGGCATTCTGGCGGAAGAGTCGGGGCAGCAACACGGGGCCAAAGACTCGGAATTCGTCTGGATCATCGATCCGCTGGATGGCACCACCAACTTCATCCACGGCCTGCCGGTTTACTGCATCAGCATTGCGCTGGCGGTCAAGGGCAGGATCGAGCAGGCTGTCATTTACGACCCCACCCGCAACGACCTGTTCACCGCAACCAAGGGCCGCGGGGCCTACCAGAACGACCGCCGCCTGCGCGTGTCCAAGCGTATCCACATGCAGGATTGCCAGATTTCCACCGGTTTTCCGTTTCGCCCTGGCGACAATTTCCAAAACTACCTGGCGATGATGGCCGAGATCATGCCGCGCTGCGCAGGCTTGCGTCGCCCAGGTGCTGCCGCGCTTGACCTGGCCTATGTGGCTGCGGGCTACACCGATGGTTTTTTTGAAGCCGGTCTGTCGCCCTGGGACGTGGCAGCCGGCTCGCTGCTGGTCACCGAAGCAGGTGGCCTGGTCGGCAACTTCACAGGCGAAGCGAACTTTCTGGACCAGAAAGAATGCCTTGCCGGCAACCCGAAAATCTACGGCCATATGGTGTCGCTATTAGGCAAATACAGCAAATTCGCCAGTGCGAATGAAAAAACCGAAGCACACGCGACTTTGCTCCCGGTCGCCAGACCCGATTGAGGGCAGTCTGCCGATAACCCGGCTACATCAGCCGGTCTTGCTGGGTGACCGCAAAGCCCGGCACCTTGGAATCAAGCTTCAATTCATTCACGGGAACCGGTTGCCCGTACAGGAAGCCCTGAAAAAACGCACAGCCATTTTGTGCTAAAAAATCGCGCTGCTGTTCGGTTTCAACCCCCTCTGCCACCACCGTCAACCCGAGGTTCTGACCCAGCGCGAGCACCGTCTTCGCGATTGCAGCATCCCGGGGGTTGGTGAGCAAGTCGCGTACAAACGACTGGTCAATTTTCAGCTCATCCAGCGGCAGGTGCTTGAGATAGGACAGCGACGAATAACCCGTGCCAAAGTCGTCCAGCGAGAAACGCAGGCCCGCAGCGCGCAGCACGGTCATCTTGTCAATGGCTTCCTGCACGTCGGTCACCAGAATCGACTCCGTCAGCTCCAGCTTGAGCCGACGCGGATTGGCCCCGGTTTGCCTCAAGGCGCCCAGAATATTGGCTACAAAATCGGCGTGCCGGAATTGCCGGGCACTGATGTTGATCGAGATCGTCAGCGCCTCAGTATGGGCATCAGCGCTCCACAGCACCAGTTGGCCACACGCCGACTTCAGCACCCAGTGGCCCAAGGACATGATCAGGCCGCTTTGTTCAGCCACAGGAATAAACTCGTAGGGTGACACACGACCGCGCTGGGGATGCAGCCAGCGCACCAGCGCTTCAACACCCTGCAAAGCAGCTTTTTGATCCATCACGGCATGGTAATAAAGCACGAACTCACGGCGCTCAAGGCCATGGCGCAAGTCCAGTTCCAGCCCCGCGCGCCGCGCCGCCGCCGCCTGCATTTCGGGGTCAAAAAAGCGCATGGTGTTGCGGCCTGCAGCCTTGGCCTGGTACATGGCCAAATCGGCGCGTTTGAGCAAATCGTCCAGACTTTGGTGCTGCCCACTGAACAGCGTCATGCCGATGCTGGGCGTACTGAAATGCACCTTGCCTTCGAGTTCAAAGGGCAGATTCAAGGTGTCAAGAATCTTTTCGGCCACAGTTTTCACCTGGTCAACTGCGCCGCCGACTTCCGGCTGCAAGTCTACGAGCATCACGACAAACTCGTCGCCGCCAAACCGCGCTACCGTATCGCCCTGGCGAACGCAGGCGATCAGCCGGTTTGCCACCTTTTCCAGCAACTGGTCGCCCACGTCATGGCCCATGGTGTCATTCAAGTCCTTGAAATTGTCCAGGTCAATAAAAAGCAGCGCGCCACGGGTCTTGCTGCGTCCGCTGGTGACCAGCGCCTTGGCCAGGCGGTCCAGCAGCAGCCGCCGGTTCGGCAAACTGGTCAGCGGGTCATAAAACGCCAGGCGCACGATATCGTCTTCATGCTGCTTTTGCGCCGTGACGTCGCGCCCAATCCCGTGGTAGCCCGTGAAAGTACCGTCACTTGCAAATATTGGTGCACCGCTGATGGAGGCCCAAAGGATAGAACCGTCCTGCAGGCGTCGCTGAAATTCAAAATTGCGAAACACCTGATGAGCCCCCAGTGCCCTGCGATGTTCGTCCCACTGCGCTTGCGTCAAGCCGCCGCTGCCAGACTCCCAGCGCGTATGCCCCACAAAATGCGAGCCTGCAACGTCCTTGTCAACTGCATAGCCATCCACGCGCACATAGCGGAAGTTTTCGTCCTGCTCCCAAAACCAGTCTGAAGACAGCGCCGTGAGGCTGCGAAAACGGGTTTCACTGGCAAGCAGCTTGGCCTGGGCCTGCACAAAATGCGTGACATCGGCAAACGTGCGCACGCCCCCTCCGTCAGGCAGGGTGCGTAAGCGGACTTCAAGCGTGCGCCCGGTACGGGTTCTGCGGATGTACCGCTCTGGCCCTGGGTGCAGAGGCATGCCTTCGATGCCCGCTCTGGCCCCGGTTTCAACCCAGGCGTAATTTTTTCCAAAATCGCCACGCGCTTTTTGAAAATCAACCAGATCAACCGCATTGGAAAAGCCGTCCATAACCTCCTGCGGAATATCCAGCAGCTCAGGAAGCGCTGGTTGTAGCGGGTGATTATTCCCTCCTGGTTGAAGGTCAGAATACCGTCGGACATGTAGTCCAACGCCACGCTGAGGGCATTGGCCTGCTCCACCAGTTTCTCCCGCGCGCGCGACAGCTCTTGCTGCTCCAACTTGAGCTTGGTGATGTCGGTGAACTCGCAAAACAGGTGTGGCACGGCACCCACGAGGTACTGAGTTGCGACAATTCGCAAAGGCTGCCTGATGCCTTCCCGCGTGATCATCACGTCCTCAATCTTGTCGCAGGTTTGGCCCGGTTGCAGAAGGGCCAGCGCGGCGTTGCGCCTTGCGCTGGCTTCCCAGATACCCAACTCCACCGTTGTCTTGCCCAGCGCTTGTGCGCGGCTGAAGCCCGTCAACCCAACCCAGGCCGCATTCACGTCCACCAACATCCCGTCAATCTGGCGTGTCAACGCGCAGGGGACATGCAGCCTTTGGAGCACGGCAGAAAACAGTGCCATTTCGCTGTGACCAGCGGGCAGGTTTGGGTTCAGAGGAATGGAAGGAGCGGTCATCAATAAGGTTTGCCGTGACTTGCGGTAGTTTTAGACTTTGCGAACGCTGCGACCTGCGTAATTTATCAGACCTTTACACTTATACAGTCCCGCCGAACCTTTGAAGACAACGTGAGCATCACCAACCCGACTCCTCCCGCGCCCGTTCTGGCACCTCACACCCCCATGATGCAGCAATACCTGGCCCTGAAGGCCGGGTACCCCGATACCCTGCTGCTGTACCGCATGGGCGATTTTTACGAGCTGTTTTTTGAAGATGCCGAAAAGGCGGCCCGTCTGCTGGACATCACGCTGACGCGCCGTGGCACCTCGGGCGGGCAGCCGATACCGATGGCGGGGGTGCCGTTCCATTCAGTTGAGGGCTATCTGGCCAAGCTGATCAAGCTCGGCGAATCCGTGGCGATTTGCGAGCAGGTGGGCGAGGTCACGGGCAAAGGGCCGGTGGAGCGCAAGGTGGTTCGCGTAGTGACCCCTGGCACGCTGACCGACAGCGAGCTGTTGAGCGACAAGTCCGAATCGATCCTGCTGGCCGTGCACCTGGGGCCACGCAATGCCTGCGGGTTGGCGTGGCTGAGTGTGACCCAAGGCATCGTGCATCTGGCCGAGTGCGCGGCGGATGATTTGGCCAACTGGGTTGCCCGCATCGCCCCGAGCGAAGTCATTTTCAGCGTGGGTGCGCCACCGCTTTTTGAGGCGCGGCTCAAAGGCATGCGCAACCCCCAGGGTGGCATGCCAGGCTTCTCACTCTGCGCCCGGCCAGAATGGCAGTTTGATGCGGCACTGGGCCAGCGAACCTTGCTGGAGATGCTCAACGCCACGACTCTCGCCTCGTGGAATGCCGAGTCCCTGCCGCTGGCGCACGCCGCTACATCCGCGCTGTTGGCGTATGCCGAGCACACCCAGGGACGCGCGCTGACCCATATCCACAGCGTGCAGGTGCAGCGCCACGACGCGCTGATTGATTTGCCCATCACCACCCAGCGCAACCTGGAGCTGGTGCAGACACTGCGCGGCGAGGTGGCCCCCACCTTGCTGTCGCTGCTGGACACCTGCATGACCGGCATGGGCAGCCGCCTGCTCAAGCAATGGTTGCTGCAGCCTGAGCGCGACCGCAGCCACGCGCGCCAGCGGCTGGGTGCCATCGGCAGCTTGCAAGCGGGCGTTGGGCAGAAACTGCGCGAGCAGCTCAAGGGCTGCGCCGATGTCGAACGCATCACGGCGCGCATTGCCTTGCGCCAGATACGCCCGCGTGAACTGGTGGCACTGCGGGTGACGCTTCAAAAGACAGAGCAACTTACGCATGATTTACGGGAGCCGGATGGCTATTTATCTCGAATTTCAGCCGATCTACTGCCTCCACCAGCGTGTGCGGTGTTGCTCGGCAATGCACTGCTGGAGGAACCTGCCGCATTGATCCGCGACGGTGGTGTCATTGCCGATGGTTTTGATGCCGAGCTGGACGAACTGCGCGCCATTCAAACCAATTGCGACGACTTTCTGCTGGCGCTGGAAGTGCGCGAAAAGGCCCGTACCGGCATTGCCAACCTGCGCGTGCAATACAACAAAGTGCACGGCTTCTACATTGAAGTGACGCAAGGTCAGGCAGGCAAAGTGCCTGATGACTACCGCCGCCGCCAAACGCTGAAAAACGCCGAGCGCTTCATCACGCCCGAACTCAAAGCGTTTGAAGACAAGGCCCTGAGCGCGCAGGAGCGGGCGTTGGCGCGCGAGAAATTCTTGTACGAGCAACTGCTGGACGAATTGCAGCCGCACATCGCCGTGCTCGCCCGCGTGGGCCGCGCGCTGGCCAGCCTGGACGTGCTGTGCGCGCTGGCCGAGCGCTCATTGACGCTCAACTGGTGCGCGCCGCAGTTCGTCAAAGAGCCTTGCATTGACATTGACGCAGGTCGCCACCCCGTCGTGGAAATGCGCCTGGCCGAGACACACGGAAGCAATGGCCCCGGCGGTAGCGCCGCCTTCATTGCCAACGATACCCGCTTGAATGCCAAAGCCCGCATGCAGATCATCACCGGCCCCAACATGGGCGGCAAATCCACCTACATGCGCCAGGTGGCGCTGATCGTGCTGTTGGCCAGTATCGGAAGCTATGTGCCGGCCACCGCCTGCCGACTCGGGCCGATCGATGCCATTCACACCCGCATTGGCGCAGCAGACGACTTGGCCAACGCGCAGTCCACTTTCATGCTGGAGATGGTCGAAGCCGCGCAAATCTTGCACAGCGCCACCCCGCATTCGCTGGTGCTGATGGATGAAATTGGCCGCGGCACCTCGACCTTTGACGGCCTGGCCCTGGCCAGTGCCATCGCCACCCAACTGCACGACAAAACGCGCGCTTTCACGCTGTTTGCCACGCATTATTTTGAGCTGACCGAGTTCCCCGCCAAACACCATGCCGCGCTGAACGTGCACGTCAGCGCCGCCGAAGCGGGCCAAGACATCGTCTTTCTGCACGAGATTCAAGCCGGCCCCGCCAGCAAAAGCTATGGCATTCAAGTCGCCCGCCTGGCCGGCATGCCCACGCAGGTGCTCAACCACGCGCGCAACGCCCTAGCCGCACTCGAAGCCCACGCCGAATCGTCGCAGGCGCAGGTTGATTTGTTTGCGGTGCCGCCTGCGTCGTCCATAGCAGCAGTCAGCGCGGTTGACGCGGCCCTGGACGCGATCAACCCGGATGATTTAAGCCCGAAAGATGCGCTGGAAGCGTTGTATCGGTTGAAGAAGTTGGGCACATCAACATAGGTGATAATTCATATTTTAGTGAAATCATGCGGCATGACAGCATGAAAAACATTCTTGGAGAACTTATGTTCAAAGAAGTCGGCACCAGCGGCCAAATTTCGCTGGGGAAAAAATATGCGGGTCAGCTATTTGATGTGGCAATTCACCCGGATGGCAGCATCGTCATGAGTCCTGTGCGGGTAGTGCCTGCACCCGCGCAGAGCACGCGGGATTGGGCCGAGGCGAATGCGGCAAGCATTGACCAGTACAACGCCTGGGCCAATGAGCGCGAGCCCTACTCGCAGCGCGTGCGCCGCTGGCGCGAAGAGAGCGCACAAGGCACGTAACTCCATGGCGCGATTCGATGTGTACGTGAATCCCATTGCGCTAGACCGTCGCGATTTCCCGTATGTCCTGGAAATCCAGAGCGACCTGCTGTATCGATTTGCCGAGCGGGTTTGTGTGCCACTTGCGCAACCCGGCGCATTCCCGGGAATGACGGAGCGGTTTAACCCGTCCATTTCAGTGTTCGGGCAGTCGCTGCGGCTGCACCCACTGGGCATCGCTGTGTTTTTGGCGCAGGAGCTGCGCCAGCCCACCACCAACGCACAAGCCAGCGCAATCCAAATCGACACCGCGCTGGACATGCTGCTCAGGGGGTTCTGATGCCCATTACCGCGCAGCACTTCATCACCAAATGGGGGCCAGGCGGCCCGGCTTTTGAACTTAATGAACGACAGGGCGCACAACCGCATTTTCTGGATCTGTGCGACCTGCTGGACGTACCCAAACCGGGCAGTGCCGCAAGTTATCGGTTTGAGGAAAAAAGCAACGTCATCGGTGCAAAGATCGGTTATGCCGATGTCTTTATGCCGGGCGTATTTGCTTGGGAAAACAAAGCCCCCGGCAAAAACCTGGATGCAGCACTCAAGCAACTCTTGACCTACAGCCTCGCTCTGTCCAACCCACCTATTCTGGTGGTGTGCGACCGCCTGACCATCCGCATCCACACCCAGTTCAACGGCCATCCGTCAGAGACGTACACGGTATTTCTCAATCAGTTCGACCAGCCCGACAAACTGGCGCTCTTACGCCGCATCTGGCTCGACCCCGAGAGCTTTCGCCCCAAGATCACCAGCCGTGACATCACCAATGCTGCCGCCAACAGCTTTGCGACGCTGGCTGAAGGGCTGCGCAGGCGCAATGCCAAGCCTGACGACAGCGCCGCGACACAGGAAGCCCGCGCCAATCAGGTCGCGCATTTCCTCACGCAATGCCTGTTTTGCTTTTTCGCAGAAGATGTCGGCTTGCTGCCTGATCGCCTGTTCGAGCGGCTGATTGTCAACAAAAGACTCACTGCCGACCGCCTCAACGAGGGTTTGCGCGACCTGTTCCAAGCCATGCAAAGTGGCGGCATGTTTGGCGCGGACGATATTCCGTGGTTCAACGGTGGCCTGTTCAGGGTGGTCGACGTGCCCGCGTTGAGCATCATGGACGTGACCGAGTTGCGCAACGCCGCCGCGCTGAACTGGTCGGCCATTGACGTGTCGATTTTTGGCACCTTGTTTGAGCGCGGGCTCGACCCAGCCAAGCGTAGCCAACTCGGTGCCCATTACACCGACCCGGCCACCATCATGCGCATCGTCACTCCGGTGATCGAGCGGCCATTGCTACAATTGTGGGAGCATACCCATGGCGAAATCAAAGCATTGGTGGCCAAGAGCCGCAAGAAGGGCGACGCCAGTTACCGC
>JANOMD010000289.1:0-15925 GCA_031420135.1 Rhodoferax sp.
GCGACCCATGCGACATGTCATGCGCCCAGCAATTCCGGGAGCGCCGCCATGTCGAAAAAAATGCAATGCGCTCCTGCCTGTCGCAAGGTGGCTGCATCAACATGGGAGGTGGTTGGCGGTGAATAGGCGAACACGGTCGCCCCTGCCGCGACCCCCGCCCGCACGCCCGTCACCGTGTCTTCAATCACTGCACAACGCACCGGGTCCACCGCCAGTGCGTTGGCCGCCGCCAGATAGACATCGGGAAACGGTTTGGACCGTGGCACCTCGTACCCGCTAAAAATGCGCCCGTCAAAATAGTCGATCAGCGCCAGGTTGCGCAACATCATTTCGACCTTGAAACGGTCGGCCCCGGAGGCGCAGGCGATGCGACCCCGGTGATCAGCGTGAATCCGCTGCACCGCCTCGTGAACATTGGGGATAGCCGTCAATCGGTCCTGCAATGCCAGGTTGCGCCGTCGCATGAATTCCGCCAGCCACACGACGGTGACGGGCTCGCCAGTCTGGCGGGCTATCAACGCGGCTTCGTCTTTGACTGCCTTGCCCACAAACAGGTTCATGCACTCTGCCACGGTCAGCGTCCAGCCGCGCTCCTGCAACATCTCGCGCAGCACGCCGTTGGTCACGGGCTCGCTGTCTGCCAGCACGCCATCGCAGTCAAACAGGACAGCTTCAAATTTCATGGGCGACACGATGCATCAGACCATCAGACCTAACAGGGAATTGCTTCGCGCTTTTGGTGATCGGCATAGTGGGCACCTGAAGGTTTCATGACTGCGTAAAATTGTTCGATTTTTACTACAAATGCAGTAAAAATACCCCGAAAAGTGCTCAAAATCGGTCTTCCGGGCTGTTTTATACATAAAATATGGCTCTAGCTCTCGTATTATATAAATAGTTTGCTACTTATAGTATAGCAATTTTCGGCTAGCGCTGAAATAGAATTCAAGCGCCGTCATCAATCTAAAGACCTCTCTGGATGATGATTTTCTGGACATCGCTGGTGCCTTCGTAAATTTGGCACACCCGCACATCGCGGTAAATGCGCTCGACCGGGAAGTCGCTCACATACCCGTAGCCACCCAGCGTCTGAATGGCAGCGCTGCACACCTCCTCGGCCATTTCACTGGCAAACAGCTTGGCCATGGCAGCCTCCTTCAAGCACGGCCGGCCGGCATCGCGCAGGCTGGCGGCGTGCCAGATGAGTTGCCGCGCCGCTTCAATTTTGGTGGCACATTCAGCCAACCGGAAACCGACCGCCTGGTGATTGAAGATCGGCTGGCCAAAACTCTCGCGCTGTTTGGCATATTCCAATGCCACTTCAAATGCGCTGCGGGCCATTCCCAGGCTTTGCGCGGCAATGCCAATACGCCCACCCTCCAGGCCACCCAGGGCGATTTTGTAGCCTTCACCCTCCTGGCCAATCAGGTTCTCGTGGGGGATGCGGCAATTGTCAAAATTGATCTGCGCCGTGTCGCTGGAATGTTGCCCCAGCTTGTCTTCGAGGCGCGTCACCACGTAGCCAGGCGTGTTGGTGGGCACGATGAAAGCGCTCATGCCCTTCTTGCCAGCGCCTTTGTCGGTGACGGCAATGACGATGGCCACGTCGCCGTTTTTGCCACTGGTGATGAACTGCTTGACGCCGTTAACTACGTAGCCATCGCCGTCCTTGACCGCCATGGTCTTGAGCGCCGATGCATCAGAACCCACATGGGGTTCGGTCAGGCAAAACGCGCCCAGCATTTGCCCTTGTGCCAAAGGAGTCAACCACTTTTTCTTTTGCGCGGCATTGCCAAAATTCAGCAAGATGGCGTTGACCGGACAGTTGGTCACGCTGATCACCGTGCTGGTGCCGCCGTCGCCTGCGGCGACTTCTTCAAGCACCAAAGCCAGCGTCAAATAGTCCAGATTCGCACCGCCGAATTCTTCGGGTACACAAATGCCGTAGGCACCCAGTGCGGCCAGCCCCTTGAGTGCTTCGCGCGCAAAGGTGTGCTCCTTGTCCCAACGGGCGGCGTGGGGCCACAGCTCTTTTTGCGCATAGTCGCGTACCGCGTCGCGGATCATTACCTGATCAGGGTTGAGGATCAAAACAGGCTCCAGTTTTCAGGTCGCTGGGTGGGCACTTTTGACTTGCGAAATGTTCACACCATTTCCAGCGCCAACGCGGTCCCTTCGCCACCCCCAATGCACAGTGTTGCCACGCCCTTCTTCAAGCCTCGCGCTTTCAGTGCATACATCAGGGTAACCATGATGCGTGCGCCGCTGGCGCCAATCGGGTGGCCCAAGGCACACGCGCCGCCGTTCACGTTGACGATGTCGTGGCTCAACTTGAGCTCATGCATCAGCGCCATGGGCACCACGGCGAAAGCCTCGTTGACTTCCCACAAATCGACATCGCTGACGGTCCAGCCGGCTTTGGCCAGCACCTTGTTGACAGCGCCAAGCGGTGCCGTCGCGAACCAGTTGGGTTCCTGCGCGTGCATGGCGTGTGCGACGATTCTCGCCATCGGTTTGAGCTTTAACCGGGCCGCCGTCGAGGCCCGCATCAACACCATCGCCGCCGCGCCATCGTTGATGCTGGAACTGCTGGCAGCGGTGATGGTGCCGTCTCTCTTGAAAGCGGGTTTGAGCGTAGCAATCTTGTCAAGTTTGATCTTGCCCGGCCCTTCATCAACCGAGATCACCGTATCGCCTGCCCGACCTTTGACGGTGATTGGCGTGATCTCCGGCGCGAACGCACCTGATTTGGTCGCCGCCTGCGCACGTTGCACGCTGGTCGTGGCAAACGCGTCCTGCTGCTCCCGCGTGAATTTGTACTTGGCGGCGCAATCTTCGCCAAACGTGCCCATCGAACGCCCCGCCTCGTAGGCATCTTCCAGGCCATCAAGCATCATGTGATCCATCACCCGGTCATGACCGATGCGAATGCCACTGCGCCCTTTGGGCAACAGATGCGGCGCGTTGGTCATGCTCTCCATGCCGCCCGCCACCATCACCTCATGGCTGCCTGCGAGCAACATGTCATGCGCCATCATTGCCGCCTTCATGCCCGAGCCGCACATTTTGGACAGCGTGACCGCGCCCGCGCTGATCGGCAAACCGCCCTTGAAGGCTGCCTGGCGCGCCGGTGCCTGGCCCTGGCCGGCCATCAGGCAGTTGCCGAACAGCACTTCGCTGACCAGCTCGGCGGGTACGCCTGAGCGCTGCATCGCCGCCTTGATGGCAGCGCCGCCCAGATCGTGGGCCGCAAGTGATGAAAAATCGCCCTGAAAGCCGCCCATGGGCGTGCGCGCGGCGCCGACGATGACGATGGGGTCCGGGTTGGTGTGTGTCATTTCCATTTCCTTTGAATCGAGTTTCTGTGTTGCTACCAAAAATCTTCAGCTATTGAACCGCTCGCCCGGTGAGGTTGGCGAACCGCTTCTCCTGGTCATACGGAAACACATCATGGACATGCCCCGCAAGGATGCGTTCCTTGTGCCCTTGCCAGAACGCGGCCTCCAGCAGATCGGCGTGGTGTTTCATGAAAACGCTGCGTACCGTCGGATTGCCCAGCAAAAAAGGGCTGAACGTCTCGGGAAACACATCTTTGGCACCGACCTTGTACCAGACCTCGCCGCTCATTTCGTCTTCTTCGTTGCGCGGCTGCGGGATCTCGCGAAAGTTGCAATCGGTGATGTACTCGATCTCGTCGTAGTCATAAAACACCACCTTGCCGTGGCGCGTAATGCCAAAGTTTTTCCACAACATGTCGCCCGGGAAAATATTGGCGGCCACCAAGTCCTTGATGGCGTTTCCATACTCGATCACTCCACGCTCAATCTGCTCACGGGCGCGGTTGCTTTCCACAGTGGTCGCCGCATCAGCGACAGGCGTCAGTGCACCGCCCGCATCAAAGGCTTCCTGCAAGTAAATATTGAGCGGAATCATGCGCCTTTCAATATAGACGTGCTTGATGATGACCTCGGTGCGGCCATCGCCATCGCGGTCGCTGATCTCCAGTTGGCTGGGTGCAAACTTTTCAATTTCGGCAATCAGTTCGTCGTCAAACCGATCACGTGGAAACGCAACTTCGCTGTACTCCAGCGTGTCAGCCATGCGCCCGACGCGGTCATGCTGTTTGACAAGCAGGTACTTGCCCTTGATCTGTTCGCGGGTCGTGTCTTTTTGAGGCGGATAGTAATCCTTGATCACCTTGAACACATAGGGGAACGAGGGCAGGTCAAACACCAGCATCACCATGCCTTTGATGCCGGGCGCGATCCGGAATTTGTCGCTCGAGTGCCGCAGGTGATGCAGAAAATCCCGGTAGAAAAGCGTTTTCCCCTGCTTGGCCAGACCCAGCGCGTTGTAGATTTCATTGCGCGGTTTGCGCGGCATCATGCTGCGCAGAAACTGCACATAGGCCGAAGGGATCTCCATGTCCACCATGAAGTAGGCGCGCGCGAAGCTGAACAGCATCAGCAGGTCGTCTTCGCCAAACAGGGCGGCATCAATCGCAAGCCGACCCTGGCTGTCATGCAGGATTGGCAGCGCAAAGGGAAACTCGTTGAACCCGTTGATCAGTTTGCCCACAACATAGGCGCCCTTGTTGCGAAAGAACAGGCTGGTCAAAACCTGAATCTGAAAGTTGGCCCGCAGCTTGACACTCAGCAGCTTTTGTCCCATGGCCTGCTCTACAAAGCTGGCATCCCGACGCAGGTCGACAAACTCAACCCGCAGGTCAAAGTCCTGCACGATCTGCCTCAAGACATCGTGCAGACTCTCCAGGGTGGGATAGTAGGCACGGTAGGTCGGGCGCGCCTCTGGCTCACCGTTTTCAATGTACTCCGTGCTGACCGCCGGGCGCACAAAGATGAAGTCATTATGAAAATGCGTGCGATGCAGAATCTTGGTTGTGACTGAATTGAAAAAAGTCTCAGCCAGTTCGGGCTGGTGGTGGTTGACCAGCAGGCCGATATAGTGAAGTTTGACCTGCTGCCAAATGTCCATGGGCTGGTGCTCTGCTTTGAACTCGCGCTCCAGGCGGAAGGAGCACTCCTTGACCCTTAAATCATAAAACTCGATGCGTTCGCGCTGGGCCCGCTGCTGGCCATGCCAGTCCGCGGTTTCGAACCGGTGTTTGGCGCGGGCAGACTCCGTGCGAAAGAGGCGGTAATGGCGGTTGAAGCCGTCCATCATCGCCTTGGCGATGTCGTAGGCCAGCGTGGAGTCGAGCCGTTGCGGGAACAGGTTGGCGCTTGCCATAGGGTTGCGATTCTGTCCGGGGTGGGGCAGACTAAGCCCTTTTGCGGTTGGCGACACCCGCAATGGCTTTTTGGTAGAGCCCGTCCAGCCCGCTATTGGCCGACACCGAAAGCATCAAATCCTGCAGCAGTCCGTCGTGCAAACCATAGACCCAGCCATGCAGGCTGACGGTCTGGCCCCGGCTCCAGGCGTCTTGCAGTACTGTGCTTTGGGCCACATTGACAACCTGCTCTATCACGTTCAACTCGACCAGCCCATCATGGCGGGCCTGCTCAGGGACCGCGTCCAGCAGCGCGCGATGCCGGTCCCGCACATCCTGAATATGGCGTAGCCAGTTGTCCGCCAGGCCAATTCGGGCACCTTCCAGCGCTGCCTGCACACCCGAGCAGCCATAGTGGCCTACCACCATGATGTGCTCGACCTTCAAACGCTCCACAGCGAACTGGATGGTGGACAACGCATTCAAGTCCGAGTGAACCACCACATTGGCCACGTTACGATGAACAAATACTTCACCCGGCTCCAGCCCGGTGATCTGGTTGGCCGGCACCCGGCTGTCCGAGCAGCCAATCCACATGTATTTCGGTGTCTGCTGGTTTTTCAAATTCGTGAAAAACCCGGGGCGCTCGCGCTCCATCTGCGCGGCCCAGGCGCGGTTGTGGGTGAAAAGGTCTTGAAGGGTAGTTGTCATGGTATTGGAATCGTCAAAGGAAATCTGGCCAGTCTTACATCGTCTCCGCGAAAACCTCCCGACCAATCAGCATGCGCCGAATCTCGCTGGTGCCGGCGCCGATTTCATACAGCTTGGCGTCCCGCCACATGCGTCCCAGCGGGTAATCGTTGATGTAGCCATTGCCACCAAAAATCTGGATGCCTTCGCCCGCCATCCAGGTGGCCTTTTCGGCACACCACAGGATCACGGAAGCGCAGTCCTTGCGCACATGGCGCACGTGCTCCGCACCGAGCATGTCGAGATTTTTCGCCACCGTGTAAGCGAACGACCGCCCCGCCTGGAGCACCGTGTACATATCTGCCACCTTGCCCTGAATCAGCTGAAATTCGCCAATGCTCTGGCCGAACTGCCTGCGCTCGTGAATGTAGGGAATGACACTGTCCATCACCGATTGCATGATGCCCAGCGGCCCGCCCGTCAGCACGGCACGCTCATAGTCCAGACCGCTCATCAGCACTTTGGCGCCGCTGTTGAGACCGCCCAGCACGTTTTGCGCTGGCACCTCGACATTGTCAAAAACCAGTTCGCCGGTCTGGCTGCCGCGCATGCCAAGCTTGTCGAGCTTTTGAGCAACCGAAAACCCCTTCATGCTTTTTTCAATCAAAAAAGCGGTGACGCCGCGCGCACCCAGCTCGGGCTCGGTTTTGGCGTAAACCACCAGCGTGTCGGCATCGGGACCGTTGGTAATCCACATTTTGCTTCCGTTGAGCAAATAAAAGCCACCTTTGTCCTCGGCCTTGAGTCTCATCGAGATCACGTCGGAACCGGCACCGGCCTCACTCATGGCCAAGGCACCTACATGCTCACCGCTGATCAGTTTTGGCAGATATTTGCGGCGTTGTTCGGGGCTGCCGTTGCGTTTGATCTGATTGACGCATAAATTGCTGTGTGCGCCATAACTCAGGGCGATGGCAGCACTGGCGCGCGAAATTTCTTCCATGGCGATCATGTGCGCCAGGTAGCCCATGTTGGCACCCCCATATTCCTCGCCAACGGTGATGCCCAACAGCCCCAGGCTGCCCATCTTGCGCCACAGATCGGCAGGAAACTTGTCGGTCCGGTCGATCTCGGCGGCGCGCGGTGCTATTTCTGTTTGCGCAAAATCATGGACTGTGTCGCGAAGCGCATCAATCTCCTCACCGAGTTGAAAATCAAGGCCTGACAGATTCATGGGTTTCTCCGGTATGTGTCCTGGGTTTTCTCTTTTCAGCACGAACCAGCAAAGCCCGCGCTTCCTTTGCGTGCGCTTTCACCTCATCCAGGTTGGCCTGCAGCTCTGCCATTTGCCCTTCAAGTTCAACCCGATGATCGCTTAGAACGGCCAAAAACCGGGTGAGTTGGGCACCTGTATCCCGCGGGCTTTCGTACATGTCAATGATGTCTTTGGCTTCCGTCAGCGACAAGCCCAGGCGCTTGGCCCTCAAAGTAAGTTTGAGCCGGGTGCGGTCGCGGCCACTGTAAACACGGTTACGGCCTTGCGGACCGCACCTGGCAGGTTGCAGCAGGCCCATATCCTCATAGAAGCGGATCGCACGCGTGGTCAGGTCAAACTCGCGGGCCAACTCACTGATGCTATAGGTCGTACTCATGGTTTCACGGTCGTTTTGGGACAGGAAATCTGCTGCCCCCAGCGACAGTCAGCGCCAGTGACTGCACAAAAAATCGCTGCCCCTACAATGCAATTGACGCATTGACGTTTACGTAAACGTCAATCTCCGCCGATATTATCAATCAAAACAAAATTGCCATGAACGAACTCGAAAAGGAGCTTCATTACCCGATGGGCGATACCTTGCCCGAATTTGGAAGCACGCTTGCGGTCGCGCCCGGCATTAGATGGATCCGCATGGGCCTGCCTTTCGCGCTGAACCACATCAACCTGTGGTTGCTGCGCGATGAGCTGGATGGTGACAACGGCAAGCTGCAAGGGTGGACCGTGGTCGACTGCTGCATCTCGCGCGACGAATCCAAGGCGCAGTGGCAACAGATTTTTGAGAATGAACTTGACGGGCTGCCCGTATTGCGCGTCATCTGCACGCACATGCATCCGGACCATATTGGCCTGGCCGCGTGGCTGTGCGACCGCTGGAGCACCCCTGAACACCGCTGCCGCCTCTGGATCAGCGCGACGGATTATGGTGTTGCCCGCCTCGCGTCGGTCAGCCCGACAGGATTTGGCGGCGGCGAGTACTCTGCCGTTTTTTTTGAATCCCACGGCCTGGTCAACGCCGACTACCTGACTCAGATCAAGGCGCGCACCAACTATTTCACCAATCTGGTTCCGGATGTACCCCGAAGCTTCAAGCGCATTCAGGACGGCGATGTCATCGCCATTGGAGGCCGCGATTGGCTTTGTATCAGTGGCTATGGCCATGCACCAGAGCATATTGCGCTTTATAGTGCGCAGGCTCAGGTATTGATCGGCGGCGACATGATGCTGCCGCGAATCTCTACCAATGTCAGCGTGCATGAAAACGAGCCCGAATCGAACCCGCTGCAGCAGTTTCTGGATTCCATCGACAAGTTCAAGGCACTGGCTGCCGACACCCTCACGCTGCCAGCCCATGGAAAACCGTTCACCGGACTGCACCGGCGGATACAGCAACTTCATGACCATCACCAGGACCGGCTCAACGAGGTCATGCACGCCTGTGCCATGAAACCTTGCACTGCCGCGGACATCGTACCCATCATGTTCAGGCGTGAGCTGGACTTGCATCAAATGACTTTTGCCTTGGGCGAAGCGATTGCCCATTTGCATCTGCTTTGGTTTGACAAGCGCTTGAGGCGGCAGCGGGATGGGGCAGGAACCTTGCGCTTTTCAGTGGCCTGAAGTCAGCGGCTTGACTTCACCAGTCTTCGCATTCATCGGGGCAGGCGATGACGCATTGAGTAAGGTGCCTGTCCGTGACCCCAAAACCCAACTTTCGCACTGAGCTGAAAGGTGCCATCGCGGCGACCTTGCAAGGCCTGATCAATGTCATCAGTCCATTGCTGCTCTTTGCAAGTCTTCTTGGCCCCGAAGCGGGATCAAGTGCCGATGGCATCTGGTTGCTGGAATCAGGAACCGTCAGCATTCTGGCTGGCGAAGGAAATGATGCCATTCGCCTCGCCACTTTTGGATCGGGTCAGTTTGTCGGCGAAATGGGGTTCATCGATGGAAAACCCCGCTCTGCGATGGCTGACCAATCTTCCGACTCATCCACCGTTTGGGCCAATCACGCGCTGGGAAATCCGTCACAACATTGAAGGCGCCACTGCCGGCAGTCAACGCCAGCGAGGCAGCGCCTGGTCTTTCAGTTTCGCGCGAAGCGCTGCGTAATCCGGCACGACGGTGCGAACCGTATCCCAGAAGCGGGGACTGTGGTCCATCACCCGCAAATGGCTCAGTTCATGAGCCACCACATAGTCCAGCACCGACTGCTTGAAGTGAACCAGCCGCCAGTTCAGACGGATCGAACCATTCGAGCTGGCGCTGCCCCAACGCGTTCCGGCACTGCTGAGCGACAGCTTGTGCCATTGCACACCCAGAAGCGGTGCAAAGTGGTTCAGACGCTCGGTGAATATCCGTTTGGCCTGACGCATCAGCCAGGCTTGAACCGCATCCCGGATCTGCTCGGAGGTAGCGGTGTGAGGCAGGGACACGTGCAATGTCTTGTGCGGGATTCCCGTCAAGGTCAGGTGATTGGCGCTTTCAGTGACTTGCGGTACCAGCTCGGCACCGATGCCACCAAACCGATGCCGGGGATCGAGCACCACGATGACCGGCTCGCCTAAAAAAGGAACGGTCGTGCCATCGCGCCATTCAATGCGGGCAGATTCGAGGCGGTCGCTCTGTTCGCGGGTTTCCCCGAGCTTCCTGACGATCCAGTCCGCGCGTTCCCGAAGGGCAGCTTCCACTTCATAAAGTGGCACCCACCTGGGCGAGCTTACAACCAGCCCGTCCGGGCCGACTGAGAAACCAATGGTTCGGCGTTTGCTGCGTTTGAATTCATAGGCGACCAGCGCGTGACCCAGGCGTGATTCGCGGTTGGCTCTGGGGTGCCTGAAATTGGCGGGGAAAATAACGTCGCTGAGCGGTTGCGCCGGTACACCCGCATCGGCTATTTTCCGGGTTGCGCCACCTATTGCGGACTCAGGATTCCCAGGCGGCTTGGGAACCACCATTGGCGCCGGATCAAACAGGTCAAGCGTGAACTTCAGCAATGGATGCATGTGCAGCGCTGGAAATGAAGCTGTTCCGGTTCACTGCCAAGGTCAGCGGTAGGCCTCTGGGTCCAGCCGCCGCATCTCGGATTCGATCCAGGTTTGCACTTCATGCATGAGTTCGTCGGGTTGCCTGCCCTGACTGGGTATTGGCTTGCCGATTGAGATGTCAACCATGCCGGGCGTTTTGACAAAGGCTTTGCGCGGCCAGCATTTCCCGGACGTGACAGCGATCGGCACAATCGACGCGCCGGTTTCAACCGCCAGGCGAGTTCCACCGGACTTGTACTGGCCAACTTTGCCGCGCGGGATCCGCGTGCCCTCGGGGAACATGATGACCCAAGTGCCTTTGTCCAACAGTTCACGCCCTTGCTCCACCACTTTTTGAAACGCCTGCTTCCCCAATTTACGGTCGATATGAATCATCTCAAGGCGACCAATTCCCCAGCCGAAGAATGGAATTTGGAGAATCTCTTTTTTGAATACATACGCCAGCGGCCGAGGCATGATCAATGGCATCAAGAAGGTCTCGAGCGTGGACTGATGCTTCACCAGCAAGATGGCTGGCAGGACCTTTCCGTCAGCGTCCACACCGGGCAGGTTTTCAATGCCGGTCACGCGCCACTTCACCCCGCAGATGGCGCGCAAGCCGTGCATCGCACACGCCAGAAAACCATTGGCAGAGGCCAGCAGGTGCCGGGGGCTGGCAAACGGTGCTGCGGCCAGCATCCAGAATGCCACCGGAATCACGGTGGCCAACATCCACAGCATGTGAATTAGAGAGCGAATTGCTGCCATGGTTTTTTGATCGATTCGTGAAAAGTGTTCGGGGCGGGAATGCGGGGCGAAAGTGGTGTTCAGGAGGCCAATGCAACATCGACCGCTGAGTCCTTTTTCACCAACCACGCGGCGAAAGCGGCCAGGTCCTCATGAACTCGGGTGGCTTGCGGAAAGGTCGCGGGCAATTCCACCCCGCGGTAGACGCTCCCGTTGCCCGTGAGAACCAGGTTCGGCTGGCACCCTACGGCGGCACCTGCAACCATGTCCCGCAATGCGTCACCCACCACGGGCACGCCCTTGAGGTCTATTCCGTAGCGCTCGCCAATCTGCTCAAAAAGCCCGGGTTCGGGCTTGCGGCAATGGCAGTTGTCGTCAGGCGTGTGAGGACAGTAAAAAACCGCATCAACGCGCCCACCCACGGCGGCAAGCAATTTGTGCATCTTGGTGTGCATGGCGTTCAAAGACGCAACATCAAACAGTCCTCGCCCCAAACCAGACTGGTTGGTGGCAATCACCACGTGCCAGCCAGCATGGTTGAGCTGCGCAATGGCCTCCAGTGCGCCCGGCAGCGCCACCCACTCCTCAGGCGATTTGATGAACTCCGTACTTTCGGCGTTGATGGTGCCGTCGCGGTCCATGATGACGAGTTTCATTCAGTGGCCCTTAAAGTTCAGCTCGACAACTTCGACAAATCCGCCACGCGATTCATCGCTGCGTGCAAGGACGTGAGCAGGCCAAGACGGTTCAGGCGGATGTCGAGTTGCTCGGCGTTGACCATCACGCCGTCAAAGAAGGCATCCACCGGTGCGCGCAGGGCCGCCAACGTTTGAAGGGACGCGGTGTAATCGCCGGCATCGAACTGTCTGTTGGCTTGCGGCGCAATTTCTTTCATCGCCGCGAACAGTGCGATTTCTGCGGGTTCGCTCAACAGAATTTCGCTCACATGCGGGTCAACCGCATCGGTTTTCTTCAGGATGTTGCCGATGCGTTTGTTGGCGGCTGCCAGCGCAGGGGCTTCGGGCAGTGCGGCGAAGGCGCGCACAGCGGCCAGACGCCTGGGGAACTCACCCCACATCGGGCGCAGCACAATCACGGCATCGACTTCTTGAGTGGTGTAGTCCAAGTCACGCAAATAACCTGAGACCCGCTCATACACAAACGGCAGCAGCAGCGCGTTGCTGGTTTTGGCGTCTGCCAGCTTGTCACCAAAAGTCGTACCGGCCTGCTGTACAAGTTCAGGCAGGGACAGTGGTAGCTTGCGTTCGATCAACATGCGGATCACACCGAGCGCATGCCGGCGCAGTGCAAACGGATCTTTATCTCCCGTCGGCAAATTGCCAATGCCAAACATGCCCACCAGCGTCTCCAGCTTGTCGGCCAGCGCCACCACCACACCCACCTGACTGCGCGGCAACTCATCGCCCGCAAAGCGCGGCTTGTAGTGGTCTTCAATCGCGATGGCGATATCGTCCAACTCCAACTCGTGACGCGCGTAGTAACCACCCATAACACCTTGTAGCTCGGGAAATTCACCCACCATGTCCGTCAAAAGATCCGTCTTGGCAAGCGTTGCGGCACGATACGCATTCTCCGCGAGCGTCATGCCGCCAAGCTCGTGGCCGATAGCACGAGCTATCGTACGCACCCGCTCCATCCGCTCGCCTTGCGTACCCAATTTGTTGTGATAAACGACTTTGGACAACTCAGGAATGCGTGACCTCAGTGTTTTCTTGCGGTCTTGGTCGAAGAAAAATTTGGCATCGGCCAATCGAGGCCGTACCACGCGCTCATTGCCTTGAATCACAGCACTGGCATCGGACGGGCTGATGTTGCTCACCACCAGGAATTGGTTGGTCAGCTTATCCGAGGCATCCAGCAGCGGAAAGTACTTCTGGTTCGCCTTCATCGTCAGGACCAGGCACTCCTGCGGCACATCCAGAAACTGTTTTTCAAACTCGCAAACCAGCACGTTCGGACGCTCGACCAGGGCGGTTACTTCGTCAAGCAAAGCGTCGTCGTCGATGGCTTTGACCCCGCCACCCAATTTGACCTGCGCTGCTGCCAGTTGCCGAACGATCTCGGCCCGCCGCTCGGCAAAGCTCGCGATCACCGCGCCGTCTTTGAGCAAAGTGGCCGCGTAGCTGTCGGCGTCCCGAATCACCACTGGCGATAGCGCCGCTTCAAAGCGATGACCCTGCGTGGTATTGCCAGACTTCAATCCCAGTACTTGCACGGGTACAACGTCAGATCCATGCAAGGCCACCAGCCCGTGTGCAGGCCGCACAAAGCTCACGCTGCTCCAGCCCGGCAACTCGCAGCCGCTTTCCAGCTGGTAACTCATCACTTTGGGAATGGGCAATTTGGCAATGGCGTCTTCAAGCGCTTTTTGCAGGCCTGCGGCCAGCGTTGCGCCCGTCACAATACTCTCAAAAAACAGCGCCTCGGCCTTGCCGTCCATGGCGCGCTTGAGCCCGGCCACGGCCGATGCATCTGCGCCCAGGGCTTGCAGGCGCTTGAGCAGCGCGGGTGTAGCGTTGCCCGACGCATCAAGGCCCACCGTCACCGGCATGAGTTTTTGCGACACCGCTTTATCAGCGGCTTGCTGCAGGACCGCCGTTACGTGCGCCGCCAAACGGCGCGGGGAGGCGAAGTGGGTGACGGTCGAATCCGTTCCAACCAGCCCTTGGGCCTTGAGCGAGTCAGCCAGCACGCCTGCAAACGCTTCGCCCAATTTCTTGAGCGCTTTGGGGGGCAGCTCTTCTACAAACAGTTCAACAAGAAGATTTTTCATTCAATTCCGTTTGGTGAAGTTCACCACCTTAAAGCCCATTTTTTTTGCCACTTTTTGCATGTCAACATCCATGGTGGCAAGTGTGGTGCAACCCACACGTTGGGCAAGGCACAAGTGCAAGGCATCCGGCGCGCGCACGTTGGTGGTGGCTTGGGCGCACAACGATGCGGCTTCATCAAAATCGACAGTTTCCACTTTTTCGCAACGGGTGGTGCCCAAAATAGCCAGCCCCTTGGCAAGCGCGATGTCCACCTCCTTGGCCCCGAGCTGTTTGGTTCGCCGTTTAATGGCCAGCGCGCTGGCAAGCTCGGTTCGGTTCCATGGGCTGCTGACAAGTTCCAGCGAATCTGACTTGGCAAACCAGCCCATCACCCAGCCTGACTCAGGTTCTGGGCACAAGAGTGCCATCAACACATTGGTATCCAGGTACACCATGCTTTTTTTGCTCAGTACCCTTGGTCGCGCATCCAGCGCACCACCGAACGTCCCATGGGCCATTCCTTGTGCATCGCTTCGAGCTCCAACGCCAGTTGCGCCCGCGACTTGGCCGAGGGCGCTGTCGGTGCGCAAACCAAGCGCAGCTCCCGCGCGGCTGTCACATTGGCCTGCACCCGGCTGCCTTCGTGCAAACCCACTTGCCGAGCCAGGGGTGTTGGCAGCCGCACTGCCAGGCTATTGCCCCACCTGCCAACTTGAAGTTCCATGGCTTACTCCAATGTAGATACGTGTAGATTCATTTTAGCTGATACATCATCGCCCGACCTGGTTTACTTCCAACTGTCCAGCCGCAGCTGAATCATCTGGCTCCAGCCTTGCTGGTCAGCCCGCAGCGCGCCGTTCGCCTTCAGCCGCGCCAGGATCACCAGCGCATCCTGCAATTGCACCGCCGATGCCTCCCGTGTCAAAGCGTGCGGCACCAGGCCGCTCATTTTCCAGGCGCTGAAAACTAAATCGGTCTGCCACTCGGTGTGGGCTGGGTCCAGCGCCGCCAGGCGTTGGGCAATCTCCAGCCCATCCTGGTAGGACTTCAAGGCCTCGGCGCGTTTTCCTTCGGCGTTTTGCAGGTCGCCAATCCTCTCGTAGCTGATCGACAGGTCGCGTTGCCACTCGGTGTTGGCTGGGTCCAGTGCCGCCAGGCGTTTGCGAATCTCCAGCCCATCCTGGTAGGACTTGAAGGCCTCGGCGCGTTTTCCTTCGGCGATTTGCAGGTCGCCGATCCTGTTGTAGATGACCGACAGGTCGCGTTGTCTGGCACTGTTTGAGGGGTCGCCAGCGCCCAGTTTCTCAGACAGCGCCAGGGCGTGGTTAGCCCAGGCCCTAGTGATCGCCAAGGGCCGACACGTCATCGAAATTTGAATGAGGAAATCGAGCGTCGGCAGATCGTCTGGCTGATGCCGGTTGGCCCGCTCGAAAGCGTCATACGCTTTCTCGACGTCCCTGCCAAGCCAAAGTGCGCCTTGCTCGCGGGCTAGCTGCGCAGCCTCTCGCCGATGCGGGCTTGCTAACCGAGCTGCTTGCTCTTCAAGTGATCGCAGAACGGACTGAGCGCCATCAATGTCTCCTGTTTGAAGGGCCAACAGCGCGTCTTTTGCAGCGGAGGAAGGCCGTGGCTGTTCGGCAGCCTCAACAACCGACTGCACGCCCTGCCTTCGCAGTTGCTGAATCTCGGCGTCCTTTTCGTCCAGCAGTTGGTCTTTTGCTTTCAGCGAAGCCTCGTGATTTCCCAGTTCTCGGTCCTTTGCAGAGATGCGATCCAGCAAAGCACTCACAAACTGCGGGTCTGCCGAATTGTTTTGAATCACAGTATGGCCTGTGCCGCCAATTTGTTGCCCAACAGTCAATGTGCCGTTGGCCGAATTGAATGCTGGCGCGTGAACCGCTGACAGGTCTTTACTGCGCGCGCCAAACAGCCACTGCCAAAGCGCGCCGATAGCCAACAAAACCGCAACCACCCATGACCACTGCTCAAACCCGGCAGCTTTTACCCAGTCGAGTAGTTGCTGGTACGTCATGGGCAGAAAACTACGCCGCCTTCTTCACCATCTGCGCCACCCACTCACGCGGCGCCAGCGGGAAGCCCAGCCGCTCACGGCTCTCAAAATAGCTTTGCGCCACGCTGCGGGAAATATTGCGGATGCGGCCAATGTAGGCGGCGCGTTCCGTGA
>JANOMD010000290.1:0-7833 GCA_031420135.1 Rhodoferax sp.
CTCCTGCATGATGCCTGGGCGCGCCGCATCCAGTGCCAGCGACACGGCGGGTGGCCCGTCCATGATGATGGCAATCCATAAAATCTGCACCGCTGTGAAGGGATCCGCCAAGCCGAGCAGCGGCGCCAGCAGCACCGTCAAAATCGCGCCAATGGTGGTCGACAGCTGGAACCGGACAAACTTCACGATGTTGTCGTAGAGCGTGCGGCCTTGGCGCACGGCACTGACCAGGGTCGCAAAATTATCATCCGTCAGCACCATGGTGGCCGCGGCCTTGGCAACTGACGTGCCGCTGCCCATCGCCACTCCAATATCGGCGGTTTTCAAGGCGGGTGCGTCGTTGACACCGTCCCCCGTCATGGCCACCACGTGGCCATTTTTTTGAAGCGCGCGTACGATGGCCACCTTGTGACTGGGCGTAACACGGGCAAACACCGACACGTCTTTGATGACCTTCGGCAGCTCGGCCGCAATGACCCGATCAAGCTCTGCCCCCGTCATCGCCTCGCCTTTGAGCCCCAAGTCGCGCGCGATGGCGAGTGCCGTGATCTGGTGGTCGCCTGTGATCATTTTCACGTCAATTCCCGCTTGAGTGCATTGGGCAATGGCGACCCTGGCTTCGCTGCGGGGCGGATCCATCAGCCCCACCAAGCCAGTCAGCGTCAGATCCGCCATCCAAACCATCAGATCGGCTGCAGGGTCGAAGTCACTGGCATTGACTGTTCGCGACGCGATCAGCAAACCACGCAAGCCCTTTTCGCCAAACGCCTGGTATTGCGCCTGGACGTACTGGCGGGCTGCGGTGCTCAAGGCCTGTGCCCCGTTGCTGCCCAGCTCCGAGCTGCAACGATCCAGCAGTACGTCGGGTGCACCTTTGATAAATATCTGCACTTGCGCCCGCGCGCTGTCATGATGAAAAGTCGCCATGAATTTGTGCGCTGAATCAAACGGGATTTCAGCGCTGCGCGGCAGTGGCGGTACGGATTGGGCGGGGTGGGTGCCAGGCGTTTGCATCGCGTGGCCTTTGTGCGCAAGCACCAGCAGTGCCGCCTCCATCGGGTCACCGATGGCCTTGCCATCCGCGAGGTGGCTGTCATTGCAGCTCACGATCGCCGTCAGCAGCGGCTCAAGATCGGGGATTGCTGCCGAAACGCTGGGTGGCGCAGTGTCCATCGCGACGCGTATGTCACCGGTCAATCCATAGCCTTCACCTGTCACCGCAAAGTGTTGGCCTTGGTACCAAAACGCACATACCGTCATCTGGTTAAGCGTCAATGTGCCGGTTTTATCTGAGCAGATCACGGTGGTGCAGCCCAGTGTTTCGACACTTGCCAGGCGTTTCACAATGGCGTGCTGGCGGGCCATGTTGCGCATACCGAGGGCCAGCGTGACCGTCACTACCACCGGCAGGCCTTCGGGCATCGCCGCGACGCCCAGCGCAATCGCATCGATTGCAATATGTGCCAAGGCGGTACCACGCATGTACTCAATCAAAGCCAGCAAGCCCACCAGCGTGAGCGCTATGGCACCGAGCCGTTTGCCGAGCCCATCGAGCTGAATTTGCAGGGGTGTGGGTACCTCGGTGGTTGCCGCAAGCTCCAGCGACAACCGGCCCATCTCGGTGCGCACTCCCGTGCTCGTGATGATGATTTCAGCCCGCCCACGGGTGACCAGGGTGTTCATGTAAACCATGTTGCTGCGGTCTGCCAGCACGGTTTCGATGGCGTGCAAGTCGTCGGTCTGCTTGCGCGCGGGTTGAGACTCCCCCGTCAGCGCGGACTCGTCCACTTCAAGCCCGACGGCAAACCAAAGCCGTCCATCGGCCGGTACGGAATCGCCCGCCTCCAGCAGAACCAGATCGCCAGGCACCAGGTCGGCCGCAGGAATGTCCAGTTTCCCCCCCTGGCGGCGCACCCGCGCACGCGATGGCAACATCTCCTTGAGTGCCGCCAGGCTTTGCTCTGCACGCCACTCCTGATAAAACCCAACTGTCGCGTTGATCAGCATCACAGCCAGAATGACAAAGGCATCCTTGAGATTGCCGATCAGCGCCGACAGACCTGATGCACCGGCCAGAATCAAAATCAAGATGCTTTTGAACTGCGCCGCAAACACTTGCCAGGCCTGGCGCTGGGGTGGGTTGGGCAGTTGATTGGGGCCGAACTGATTTTTTCTCTGCAACGCCTCGCCCGCTGCCAAACCCATCGCTGGCTGCACATTGAGCTGCTCGGCCAGATCGCCCGCGCTCATGGCGTGCACCATGGCCACCGTTGCGGATTCAAGCCGCTTGAAGTTCAAACCGAACCAACCTGCTTGACGATGGTGACAGGCACGGTTGACGCTTGCAACACGGCGTGTGACACCGAGCCTAAGAGAGCGCTGCGCAGCGCACCCCAGCCGCGCGCGCCCATGATGATCGCCTCGCAGCCGTAACGCCCTGCGATCTCGATCAGCGTTTCTGGCACACTGCCCGCGCCGATCTCGCGCTCAAACGGAACTCCTGCTGCATTGAACAGCGCCTGCGCATCTTTCAGTGAGCGTGCGCCGACTGCGCCGGTTACCTTTTCAAGCACATCGGAGTTGGGTGCCAGCATCATTTCAAACAAATAGGTGGGTTCCTGCACGGTCGCCAGAACGAAGCTGGCCTGCAGCCCGTCGCGCTGTAAGCGCAATGCGTAGCGCACAGCATCAAGCGACGGCATCGAGCCATCAACAGGAATCAGGATTTTCATGTGTCAACTCCGGAGTAAATTTGGCATTGATACGTCAGACCGCTCACGGATAGGCAGATCAATGACCCCAAGTATGCCCCCTTGAAACAGCCATCAACCTGCGTAAAGCCCTCGCGTCTCCCTCAGCAATGCGCGGCCTGGTCGAATCTCCCGCCAGATTGCGCTGTCCAGGATCGTAATTTGCGGCGCGCGGGGCATGCCGGATGCACGGCAACCCCGCAGCGAATCCGAACCGCCGTTTCGCTCAGTCACCCGTTGACGCGCTGATCGATCTCATAGTGGGACCTATCAAAGTCCGGTGGCCTCTACCATTCACCCCAGCCCAAACTTACAATGCGCTCATGAAATTTCTTGATGACAAGTTATCTTCCGATTCGGACCCACTCGCCTTCCTGGCCGGGGGCGGCGAGATGGGCTGTTTGATCCGGTCGATGGACTGGTCAAAGACCTCGCTGGGTCCATCGGCCGGGTGGCCGCAGAGCCTGCGCACGACCGTCAGCATCTGCTTGGCCTCAGACCTGCCCATCTGCGTTATCTGGGGGCCGGGCCTCGCCCAACTCTACAACGATGCATACCGGGTCATCTGCGGCGACAAGCATCCGCGGTCAATGGGGCAGAACTTCTCCGAGTGCTGGAAGGAGGCGTGGCCGGTCATTGGCAAGGCCCATGACTGCGCTTTGGCAGGCGAAAAGGCGTTTCTGGAAACCCAACACATCTATCTCGAACGGCACGGCCTCCTGGAGGAGTGCTTCTTCACGTTCTCGTTCAGCCCCATCCGGGACGAGACAGGGCGGGTCGGCGGCCTGTTTCACCCAGTCATCGAGATAACGGCCCAGATGCTCGCCCAGCGCCGGGAGGCCAGCGAAGCTTTACGGGCCAGCGAAGCTTTACGGGCCAGCGAAGCTTTACGGGCCAGCGAACAGCAACATCGGTTGCTGTTCGAGCAGACAGTGGACGGCATCTTCCTGGCTGACAGCAGCGCACGCAGCTGGTCTCGCGGCGCTTCGGCCGTGCTCCGCTTATGCTCCGGCGGGCGCACGCCGAATGCGCGCTCCAAGCGCATCAACAACTCCACGCGCGCCAGGCTGTCCAGGCCCAGGTCTTCCTCCAGCGCACTGTCCAGCGTCACCAGGCCCATGTCCTTGCGGCCCGGGTGGAGTTCGGTCAAGACCTCCCGCACGATCCGCAGCACGGCCTCGTCCGACACCGCGTGAGAAGGCGAGTCTATGTTCATTGGCTGATTACCCTTGCTGCATGGGGGCTCTTGGGTTGAGGCGCCATCAAGCTTCTTTCCATCCGCGAGACCATCCTACGCCGATCTCGACGGCCCCGGCAAGGAGGAACAGAATGACGGCTTCGAAGTAGGGCATGTCGGCCATGGGTGCGCACAGGCATCAACGCACGATAAGGACGGGCAGCTTGGCCAGGTGCACGACCTTGTAGGCCACCGAGCCCAGTAACACGGATTCGGCAGCGGTTAGCCCGCGCGAGCCGATGACGATGCCGCGACTGCCCAAAGCATCAGCCAGTCCCGCAATCTCTGGCGCCGCTTCCCCCATGACGGCATGCAGACGCCAACGGACAGGCGCCGCGTCAAGCAACGCGCGCGCCTGGGCCGTAGCTGCCCAGCCGCGCCGTGGCAGTTCGGTTTCCGCAGCTTCCTTGTTCAGCCAAGGCTGGACATGCACCAGAGCAAGCTCTGCGTGGGGCTCCAGCGCCACCAGTTGTGCTGCCATCGCGACGGCGCGCAAAGAGCACTCCGAGCCATCAACAGCCACCAGCCAGCGCGCGCCGCCGGAATCGTCACCAGTGCGGTCCATCGTGCCGGCGCCGTGCCAGGTCACAGACACAAGCCGCCCAATGTCGTCGCGCCGTTCGAGGGCTGGCGCCGGCATGGTGTCTTGTACTGCAGCATCGTTCATAAAACACTCCTGGACGGTTTGCGGCTTGAGAGCTTCAAGCTGAGGATCACGGAAATCAGGATGATCGAGCCGACGATCAGCAGCGACCACTGCACCGGCATGTGGAACCATGGCATCACCAGCATCTTGCCGCCGATAAAAACCAGCACCAAGGCCAGGCCGTACTTGAGCAGGCGAAAGCGTTCGGCCATGTCGGCCAGCAGAAAGTACAGCGCCCGCAAACCCATGATGGCGAAGATGTTGGAGGTGAACACGATGAAGGGATCGGTGGTCACGGCGAAGATGGCCGGAATGCTGTCGACGGCAAAGACCAGGTCGCTGGCCTCAATCATCATTAGCACCAGGAACATCGGTGTCGCATAACGCAGGCCGTTGATGCGCACGAAGAAGGCCTCGCCATGAAAGCCCGGGGTGATGCGCATGTGGCTGCGCAGCCAGCGCAGGAAGGGGTTTTTCTCCAGATCGGGCTTCTGGTCGGCCATGACCAGCATCTTGATACCAGTCACTACCAGAAACAGGCCGAACACGTAAAGCACCCAGGCAAACTCCGACACCAGCCAGACGCCGGCCAGGATCATGCCGGCACGCATGACAATCGCGCCCAGCACGCCGTACAACAGCACGCGGCGCTGCAGCTCCGGCGGGACGGCGAAGTAGGTGAAGATCATCACGAACACGAACATGTTGTCTACCGACAATGTCTGTTCGATGAGGTAACCGGTAAAGAACTCCAGTGCCTTGCGGTTGGCGATCTCGCGGCCGGCCGTGCCGTCCAGGTACCACCACAACAGGGCGCCGAACATGACGGCCAGGACCACCCAAACCACAACCCAGCTCGCGGCTTCCTTGACCGAGACACGGTGGGCCTTGCGCCCGCCAAGGACGAACAAGTCCAGGGCCAGCATGGCCAGCACGAAGGCGATGAAGCCGGCCCACATCGGGCCGGTGGCGAGGGATTCGATGTTGTTCATGGGCAGGCTCTGGACGCGGCGTGCGTGGTCGGTCTTCTTGGCGCAGGCGTGATTGAGGTGCTTGTTTTTGTGGGTTGTCAGGTGGTGTTGTAGGTCAGTAAGCGAGAATCTGGTCGAGGATCGATTTGCAAGGACGTCGAGAGCAAAAGCTCTAGCCGCATGATTCGCGCCGATCTGTGCAGCGGCGCCACATCAACTGGCTGCCATCCACAGAACGAGGAGGCCCGCTCCGACGCCTGCCGGAATGCCAACGCGCTCCAGCCTCGAGGCCGCGTCCCCGGCAATCACCGCCACGGGCACGGTTGTGCGCTCGATCACCTGGTTGGTGACCGAGTCCTCGACCCAGCGGATCAGTGAACTCTTGCGCGCCGTGCTCATCACGATGCGATCGCATCGGAGCCGGCGGGCCGCATCCGCAATGCAATCGGCCTTGTCGCCGACTTCAGTATGGACGGTGTATGGAACGCCGGAACCGTCCAGCGCCTGCCGAGCAGGTGCGAGCGCCATCTCGGCCTGCTCCTGATGGAACTCCATCCGAGCGCGCCTGCTGGTGAAATCGCTGACGTGCTTCGAGAACGGCCGCTGTACGTTGAGAACATGGATTTCAATATCCCGGTTCTTCATGTACTCGCTGACAACGTGACGCACGCCATACTGCGAATTGGATGATCCATCGGATGGGACAAGGACTCTCAACATGGCTTTACTCCTTCAGCTTGATCGGTTTGACGAGGCGATATTCAATGGCCTGTTGGGTCAGGCCAGCCACACGCCCCGGCATTGCGGGCAGTAGTCAATCTCGACACCCTGGCGCTCTGTCATGACCAGGGTGGCGTCGGTGCAGTTCGGGCATTTCACAGGTTTCTCCTGAAAAGAATATTTATTCATCCGAGCCACCCAGGCCGAACAGGCTGAGCAGGCTGGAGAACAGATTGAAAATCGAGACGTAAAGCCCCACCGTGGCCAGCACATAGTTGGTTTCGCCGCCGTGCACGATGCGACTGGTCTCGTGCAGAATCAGGCCCGCTGAAAGCAGTGCGACCATGGCGGAGACGGCCAGCCCCAGCGCTGGAATTTGCAGGAAGATGGCGGCCAGCCCCGCAAGCAGTGCGATGACCATTCCGACAAACAGAAAGCCACCCATGAAGCTGAAATCCCGTCGGGTCGTCAACGCCCAGGCCGAAAGCGCGAGGAAAGTGGCACCCGTTGCAGCCAGCGCCATCGTCACGACCTGGCCGCCGCCAGGCAACGCCAGCGACTGCGACAGCATCGGCCCCAGCGTGTAGCCCATGAAGCCGGTGAGCGCAAACACCGCCGGCAAAGCCCAGCCGCTGTTCTTGAGTTTGTAGACAGCGAAGAGCAGGCCGAAATAGCCTGCCAGCGTGAGGATGATCCCCGGTGCCGGCAGCTTGAGCGCCAGGCTGGTAGCCGCTACGCCGGCGCTGAACAGCAGCGTCATGGCGAGCAGCGCATAGGTGTTGCGCAGGACGCGGCTTGTGTCGGTGTTGGGAGCCGCAGGCGCGTGAATGACCAGTTGCGGGCTGGTGGTCGCGGTATTTGACCGGACTGTCTGGGTGTGATCCATAGTGTCTTCTCCTTGTTTAGCTGTGAAGAGTCAACGCAAGGGGACGTGAGCGCTGCTGGCGGCGGGCGCGCTGCCAGTTGCGCAACAACGCACGCGCGGCGCGTGTCAGCGCGCTCTGCAGCGCAGCACGCCAGTCGCGGGCCATTGAGGTAATGACCACGGATCCAATGTTGTCTGTCATCAGCTCCACCTGGCACCGTTTGTCGATGCCGCCGCGTGCGCCGTTGACGTCTGACAGGTTCACCCTGACGCGTGGAACAAGCCAGGCAAAGCGGCGCATCGCAAACCGCACGCGGCGCACCGCCAGCGTCTGCATTTGAGCGCCTTCTGGATCGCGGGATTCAAAGATCACTTGCATAACAGGAACTCCTTCGGGTTGAACAGTTACCAACGATAGGCGCTTACCAAATTCTGAAAAAGCAGATAATTAAGAAACAACAGTTCTGAAAAACCTGAACATGAGTCCAAGCTTCAGTTACCGACATCTTTACTACTTCTGGGTTGTCGCCAAAGAGGGCGGGATGGCTCGCGCCGCCGAACGTCTGGACATGGCCGTGCAAACCGTGAGCACGCAGGTTCGCGAGCTGGAGCGCTCGCTCGGATACGCCTTGCTCAAACCGGCC
>JANOMD010000291.1:0-45854 GCA_031420135.1 Rhodoferax sp.
GGCTGGCCCAGTTATTTTCAGCCTGTCAGCGCTGACGCGATTGGCACCAAAGTCGATGGCATGCTGTGGATGAAGCGCACTGAAGTGCATTGCGCAGACTGCGGTGCCCACCTTGGCCACGTATTTGAAGACGGCCCAGCGCCGACGGGCTTGCGCTATTGCATGAATTCAGCGTCTTTGAGTTTCGCTGCCAAACCATGAAAATTCTGATCGACTTCCTGCCGATACTGCTTTTTGTAGCTGCCTACAAGCTTTATGACATTTACGTGGCCACTGGCGTGCTGATGGTGGCAACCATCGTGCAGATGAGCCTGATCTACGCGATAGACCGCAAGCTCACCACGATGCACAAGATCACGCTGCTGCTGATTCTGGTGTTTGGCAGCTTGACACTGGTGCTGCAAAACGAACTGTTCATCAAATGGAAGCCGACAGTGTTGTATGCAGCGATGGCGATTGGCTTGTCGATTGCGTTATGGACGGCAAAAAAGAATTTTCTCAAGCTGATGCTGGGCAGCCAGCTTGACCTGCCAGACCCGGTCTGGATGCGCCTGAACTTCATCTGGATTTCCTATTGCGTGTTCATGGCGGTCATCAATGGCTATGTCGCGGCCTACTTTTCGACCGAAGCCTGGGTCAATTTCAAACTCTGGGGCTATGTTTTTCCGCTGGCTTTCATCGTCGGGCAGGGTTTGTACATTGCGCCGCACTTGAAGGCGGACGAGGCCAAGTCCGAATCATGACTGCCGACACGTCCCCCAACCACTCGGCTGCGATGCTGGAACAGCAACTACGCCGGACCCTGCAGCCGAGCCAGCTTGAAGTGCTGGACGAAAGTGCGGCACACGCGGGTCACGTCGGGGCGAACGGCACCGGATTTGGCACGCATTTTCGAGTGCGAATCACGTCACCTTTGTTTACCGGCCAAAGCCGGGTAGCCTGCCACCGCCTTGTGTATGATTCGCTTCAGGTTTTTATTGACCAGGGCGTCCACGCCATTGCCATCGAGACTCACCGCAGCTAGCATTTTGCAGCCCGCATTGCTTGCCTGCTTCCCCATCTTTTTTATCAGTGACACTTTAGGATATCCGTATGAAGAAACAATTTGTTGTCAGCCTTATCGGCGCGGCACTGCTGTGCGCATTGGCACCCGTTGCGCAGGCTCAAAACATCGCCATTGTGAACGGCAAAGCCGTACCCAAATCCCGCCTCGATGCGCTTGCCACACAAATGGCGCGTGCTGGTCGCGCGGTGCCGCCTGAGCAGCAGGCCCAGCTTCGCGATGCGGTGATTGCACGCGAGATCTTTCTGCAAGAAGCCCAGCTTCGTGGCCTGGAGGCCAGTGAAGACTTCAAAACCCAGATGGAATTGACCCGCCAGACGATTTTGATCAACGAATTGTTTGCCGACTTCCAGAAGAAGAATCCGATCTCAGACGCAGATATCAAAGCCGAGTACGACAAATTTGCGGCGGCCAATGGCGGCAAGGAATACAAGGCGCGACACATTCTGGTGGAAAAAGAAGACGAGGCCAAGGCCATCATTGCCCAGCTTAAAAAGGGCGGCAAGTTTGAGGAAATCGCCAAAAAATCGTCAAAGGACCCAGGTTCTGGCGCCAATGGGGGTGACCTGGATTGGGCCGCTGCTGGCAGTTACGTCAAAGAATTTTCCGATGCCCTGGTCGCACTGCAAAAGGGCAAGATGACCGACGCCGCTGTGAAGACGCAATTCGGTTACCACATCATCCGCCTTGAAGACACGCGTGACGCGCAGTTGCCAAAGTTTGACGACGTCAAGCCGCAAATTGCACAGCAATTGCAGCAGCAAAAATTGGCCAAGTACCAGGAAGACCTTCGCGCGAAAGCCAAGATCGAGTGACGTAAGCCCGAAAGGTGCCTGGCCAAAAAGAGCTCAGATCGTGACAGGTCTGGGCCTTTTTACAACCAGGCAATTGCTGTCAATGCGCCAATCATCAAGGGCTGATGAATCATGTAATAGCTCAAACTCCAGCGGCCAAGTCCCGACAAGAGTGCCCAGCCTGAAAGTCCACTGCCCTGACGAGCGGCCGGCGACGGCGCCTGCAACCAGATGGGCCGTCTGCGCACAGCCCAATTGCCCGCCGCAGCGCCCCACCACATGACGCCGAGCCACGGAATAAGGGGAACGAAATCTTCAGTAAAGGGTTTGCGAGTCACCCAACCCAGCCAATTGAGCGACCGGCTGTTGAGTAAATCAGCCAGCGCTGATGGCAGCAAGACAAACCCGGCCGCCCAGGCCGCCAGCACCGCCAGTGTGCCCAGCAGCCACAGCCAGTGTCCCCAGCGCGTGGTCAGCCGTACGGCAATCAGCATCAGCGCCATGCCGTGCAATACCCCAAAGTAGATGAATGTATTGGGGAACATCCAGTAAGACCCGGCAGTTACCAACAGCGCACACACGGCGATCTGCGCCCATCTGCGCCAGAAGCGCAGCCAGCTTTGGCCCTGACTGACCGCAACCGCCTGGCTGAATCCCGCAGTGAACAAAAACAGGCTCAGGATGAGGGTGCGCTGCCAGGTCCAAACCGGGTCACTATAAAAGTTCTGCTTGATGTAGCCAAAGTTGTTCAAATCGAAACTGAAATGAAACACCGTCATCCACACCATGGCGAAGCCGCGCAGGGCATCAATGCCGTCCAGGCGGACGACTGGCATCATTTTCGCAGCGCTATTCAACCGCTTTGACCCCTTGCCCCAGCTTGGGCTCACCGCCGCCGTAAAACCCATTGATCAGGCGCAGTTGCGTTTCTGCATCCGCAAGCGGTGAAGTCCGCGCCATCTCTGCAAAACCACCGCGTGGATAGGCCACTTGGCGCAGCGTCCAGGGTTTGGCCGCAACGCGGTCTGCCGCTGTCAAGCCTCGAAATGAGCCTTGTGCTTCCTGCATTTGCGCGCGCGCGCGTTGCATCGCGGCTCCATCTTTGGCCGCGTAGTTCAGCAGATAAAGCGTATTGTTGGGACCACTGATCACGGTCACTTCAACCGCCTGCGCCCTGCCTTGCGCATCGGCTCGCGCGCCCGTGAAGTGCGTGGCCTGCAGGCCGTTGATCACCAGCCGGTCTGCATTGCCCTGGGTTGGTTTGACCACGTTGCGGATAACTTCATCATGTGTTTTTCCAGCCTGTGTGGGCACGCCTTTCAACACCAGGGCGGCATTGCCTTCGGGGTTGACCACGGCCAGTTGATCGGCGCTGTTTTGAATCTTCCATCCAGCAGGTGCCGTTAACGCGAAACCCAAGCCTTCGTGGTAAAAGTTGCGTCCCCGCGTCACGCCCTGCTCTGCCCCTTCACCAAAACCGATGCCGTTGATGGCTTGCAGAAAGCGGGTGCGACCGTCGTCGGCATAGTTGCCTTTGTACTTGGCCGCCAGCTCGGTGATGCTTTGCAGGCGCTGGTCGTTGCTGGGGTGCGAGGCCAGCCAACTGTTTCCAGCAGGTGCCGCGCGGCCCGCTTTGGCGGCTTGGTCAGCAGCAAAGCGCTCCTGGTTCTTCAGCACGTTGATCACATTGATCATGTTTTTAGGGTCGTAATTGCTGCGCGCCAGGTACTCGGCCCCCAAGCTGTCAGATTGCAGCTCCTGCTCGCGTCCATACGTGGCGATGTAGCCTGCCGCAGCCGTTTGTGACACCTGACTGGCGGCTTGCCCGGCACCAGCCACGCCCTTAGCTTCCAAAACCGCCCCCAGCACCGTCGCCGCCAGCACGCCCAGGCCGGCATCCTGCTGTCGCGTGGCGCGCTGCGCGCCGTGGCGGGCCGTCACGTGGCCGATCTCATGGCCAATCACGCCCGCCAGATCGCCCTCATCCTCCATGTAGGCCATGATGCCGCGCGTGATGTATACAAAGCCACCGGGCAGCGCGAACGCGTTGATTTCCAGGCTGTCCAGCACGGTAAACGTCCATTTGAGCTGGTTGCGGTGCGACTGCTTGGCCAGGCGCTGACCCAAGTCGTTCACATAGGCTTGTAAGCGTGGATTGTTGAGTACGCTGTACTCCTTGAGCACTTCGGCATGGCCCTTTTTGCCTTCGGTGACTTCATCGGCCTCAGTCATGACGGAGCGCTCGGCTTGACCCGTCACGGGGTTGACCACGTTGGTGCCGCAGGCGCCAAGCAAGCTTGCTGCACAAATCAGGCTGAGGGCGAATTGACGCATGGTGAGTTCTCCAAGTGTTTGAATGGCCGCAAACGTACGACTTCGAGCTGCATTTTGCATTGTCGACGGGCCGCTGTATGTGCGCTAACCGACAATCCACCCATGACCATCCGATTCAACACCCTTGCGCTGAACCCTGCCACCTTGGCCAACCTGGAACAGCTCGGCTACACCGAGATGACCCCGATCCAGGCCGCCAGCCTGCCCGGCGCATTGGCCGGCAAAGACCTGATCGCCCAAGCCAAAACCGGCAGCGGCAAAACAGCGGCGTTTGCCTTGGCACTGCTGGCCAACCTGAACCCGCGCCGATTCGCCGTGCAAGCCATGGTGCTGTGCCCGACGCGCGAGTTGGCCGACCAGGTGACAGTGGAAATCCGCCGCCTGGCGCGCGCAAGCGACAACATCAAAGTAGTGACGCTGTGCGGTGGCGTCGCGCTGCGCGGGCAACGTGCGAGCCTGGAACACGGCGCGCACATCGTCGTGGGCACACCAGGGCGCATCATGGACCACCTGCAGCGCGAATATTTGACGCTCGAAGCCCTCAACACACTGGTGCTGGACGAAGCCGACCGCATGCTCGACATGGGCTTTTATGACGACATCGCCAGCGTCGTCAAACAAACCCCCAAAGAGCGCCAGACCCTGCTGTTTTCGGCGACCTATCCCGAAGACATCGAGAAGCTGGCCAAGCAGTTCATGCGCGATCCGGTGCAGGTCAAGGTCGAGGCGCAACACACCGAAAGCCTGATTGAACAGCGCTTCTATGAAGTCACCCGCGCCAATCGCTTTGAAGCCGTTGCCGCATTGCTGAACCACTTTCGCCCAGTCAGCACGCTGGCGTTTTGCAACACCAAACAGCAGTGCAAAGACCTCATCGTCACCCTGCAAGCGCAGGGTTTCAGCGCACTGGCTTTGTATGGCGAACTCGAACAACGCGAGCGTGACCAGGTGCTGGCGCAGTTTGCCAACCGCAGTTGTTCAGTGCTGGTTGCGACGGATGTGGCCTCGCGCGGGCTGGACATCACCCAGCTTGAAGCCGTGATCAACGTGGACATCACGCCCGACGCCGAGGTGCACGTGCACCGCATTGGCCGCACCGGGCGAGCGGGTGAATCGGGGTTGGCGCTGTCTTTGGCGTCAATGAACGAGATGGGTTTTGTCGGCAAGATCGAGCAATACCAGAACCGCCCATCCGTTTGGCACAAGCTCGATGAACTCACGCCCACTGGCAAAGGCAGGTTGCTGCCGCCAATGGTCACGCTGCAAATTCTGGGCGGCCGCAAGGAGAAAATCCGCCCAGGCGACGTGCTGGGCGCGCTCACTGGCGCAGAAGGCGGCACTGCCTGCACGCGCGAGCAGATTGGCAAAATCCAGGTGACGGAGTTTTGCACTTTTGTGGCCGTGGGGCGGGAAGTAGCCCAGGCGGCGTGCGCCAAATTGAACGCGGGGAAAATCAAGGGCAAGAGCGTGCGGGTGCGCCTGATGACGGGTCTGGACGACTGAATCTGGTCTCGCCCCTGCCTGAATTTTCACTAAACTGATATCGCCCGCGATATCAAAAAGCACCGAAAAACCGCTGGCGACTAGAAAAATGAACGATTTAGGCCTGTAGCTCTCGTATTATATAGATAGTTTGCTATTAAAAATATATAAACTGTCAACGCTATCAATTGTCAACGTCAAAGCACATCCAGCTCATCCTGCTCGCCCGCCTCATAAAGACACTCGCGCCCGAGGCGGTCAATGCACAGCTCGGCCGTCCAGGGCAGCATCAGTGAGCCGCAGCGCGAGTCGCGGTACATGCGCTCAAGCGGCAGGGTTTTCAGCATCGCCTGGCCGCCGCAGGTCCGCACTGCCAGGCGGCAAATGTCGTTGGCGTTCTCCATGATGGTGTAGTGCGCGGCCAGCAGCCCCAGTCGTATTTCCTTGCTGGGGTCCACCCGGGCAGCGCGTGCATTCTGCAAAAAGATGGCGCGGGTCTGCTCCAGTTTCACCTTCATCTCAGCCACGGCAATTTGCTTGGTCGGGTACATGCGCCGCTTCACTGGCGGCGCTGAACTCGGGGTCGCAGGCACCTCGCCGCGCAGGTATTGCACGGTGAAGTCATAGGCCGCCTGGGCAATGCCCATGTAAGTGGGCGAGAGCGTGGCGAACATGTGCGGCCAGCGTGTGGCGGCCTGCGCGTACAAGCCTTCGGGCATGAGGCGCTCGATCTCGGGCACGAACACGTCCTTGAAAATCAGCGTGCGCGACACCGTGCCCCGCATGCCCAGCGGGTCCCAGTCGCCGGTGACACTGACACCCGGCGCATTTTTGTCAACCGCCAGGTACAGCGCGTCGCGCTGCGTAGCACCGGGTTTGTCCAGCGTGCAAAGAATGCCGTAGTAATCGGCCGCGCCCGCCAGTGAGGCAAATATTTTCTTGCCGTTGACGACGTAACCACCCTGCACTGGTCTGGCCAGCGTGCCAAATGGCGCCTTGCCCGCGGCCGCCGCACCGCCTTCGGAAAACGGCTGCGCGTAGACCTTGCCGCCATCCACCACGCGCTGGTAATGCATAGCCCGGTGCGCTTCGTGGGTGGCGCGCTGCTCGGGCGTCATCTCCAGGTCGTCGGCAATCAAGCCCGTCCACAGGGTGGAGCTCACATGCATGTTGAGCGTGAGCGCGGTCGCGCCGCAATGGCGGCCAATCTCCGCAGCCACCATCACGTAGGTTGCGAAGTCTGCGCCAAAACCGCCGTACTTTTCCGGAACGCAGATTCTGAGCAAGCCGGCGGCGCGCATGTCGGCATAGTTGTCAAACGGAAACACCGCGTCGCGGTCAATTTTGGCGGCGCGCGGGGCGAACTTGGTGACACCCAAATCGGCGGCAATCTCCAGCAGTTGCTTCTGCTTCGGTGTCAGCACCGTGTAGTCACCGCATATCGCGGGCGGCTGGTAACGGCGCAGCAGCGCAGGTGAAGGACGAATCAGGGGCAAAACGGCGGACATGGCAATCTCCTCAGGCAGCAAAGTGCGTTTTCAGAAAGGCAAGAACTGCGGCGTTAAATTGATCGGGCGCTTCCAGGTTGCCAAGGTGGCCAACCCCCGGCAGACACTGGTAGCGCGCATTGGGAATTCGGCTGGCCATTTTTTCCATCACGGCCGGTGGCGCATTGGTGTCGAACTCGCCTGCCAGGCACAACGTGGGCACCGCAATATTCGCCAGGTTGTCGAGCCGGTTGAAGGACACGATGGCAGACAACGCTGCGCGGTAGGTGGCTTCAGGCACTGAACTCATGAGCTTGACAGCCGCCATCACCGCGTGGGTGTAGCGTTGTGCGTCGCCCTGCACGTTGCCCTGAACGTCGCCTTGAATGTCGCCATTTTGGGCCGGCGCTACCATGCTCTTGACCAGCGCTGGTGCCATACCGGCCAGCCCCCAGCCCGCATCGAGGGGCGCAAATCGGCTGGTCAAAAATTGCTTTTGCCAGTCGCCACCGGGTTTGCCGAAAGCGGGCGAGGTCGAAAACAGAATCAGGCCGTGAATACCCGTCGCGCGCATGGCAACGGCTTCCTGCGCAATCAGGCCACCCATGCTGTGGCCCAAAATGACGTTACGCGTTGCGCCCACACTGTTGATGAGTTCCAGCAGGGCATTGGCCAGGGACCGCGTGGTGTATGGCTCGACCCACGGCGATTCGCCGTAACCGGGCGCGTCCCACGCGATGCACCTGAACCCCTGACCCGCCAGCACCGGCAGGGTCTGGTCCCATGCAGTGGCTCGCCCGCCTACGCCGTGCAGCAAAAACACGGCCACGTCGCCGGTGCCAAGTTCGATGCAGGTTGGTAGCGTGATGCCGCGTCCGCTGGGGGTCATGGTGCGTCCTTCGCAGTCATGCCAGTTCGGCACACAGCCGCCCCGCGTCCAGAATCGTCTTGCCGTCCAGCGACAGCGTGCAGCCTTTGAGCGGCAAATCGAAGTGACCCAAAGTGTGCCGCTTCGCGACTTCATTGGCCCCGGTGGAATACAGGAAATTGCCCGCAAAGGCGCGCAGTTCAGTGCCGTTGAAGTCGTTCTTGTCGTAGAACGCCATCGCATCCCAGCGCGCTTTCGGGTTCATGCCCCAGCCCACGTGCGATACGGCATACGCCTCGCGGTCGCCCCACGCGTCAAAGTAGCTTCGCATCAATTCTGCATCCAGCCCGGTGCCAATGATCTGCGTGACGAAATCATTTTCAATCACCAGTTCAACCGGCCTTTCAAGGTAGCGCTTGAAGGTCAGGTTGACGTCGCCCTCGGCCATCACCAGCCGTCCGTTAACGCTGCCAGGGGCCGGAAATGCCAGGCACAGACCGCCCGGCCAATGGGAGATCGTGCCAGGCCGCGCGGTATACCCCCAGCCGCCCCCGACTTGCGCGCCGGTCAGGTTGATGGCCAGTTGCGTTCCTGCCGCCGAGGTCACGTTCATCAGTTTTGCAGCCCGCAGCAGCTTGATGCCCAGCTTCACCTTGGGCTCCAATGCGGCATCCGGCACGCAGCGCTCCAGCACTTCGGGGTGCTCGTTGGACACCATCAGCACCCGCGCGCCACCTGCCAATATTTGCGGCAACTCGGCCGCATGCAGCAGGCCTTCCACCGTCACATCTGCCACAAAAACGCTCGCTGCCAGCGCCTGAACCACGGGCACAAGTCCGCCGATTGCGTCAGATGCACCGGTTGACCGCACCGGCACCGGCGCATTGAGCGTCGGGCTGGCCAGCACCACATGAAACGCCTTGGCACCCAAGCGCGCAAGCGCCAGCTCGGCCAGATGCACATTCACCGGGCGCGACTGCGTTTCCGACAAAATGGCAGCGACATCACCCGCCTTGACGCCGCACAGCGCAAAAGCCTGCACAAAGCAGTCAATCCATTTGGCTTCGATCCGTTGTTGCAGCATGTGATTTTTGGGGTGATGGGTTGACCGGTGATTGATCCGGGGCAGGCCTTACAGCCGCGACCCAAGGGCGAAATAGCCGCCCGCGTGAAACAGCAGAGGTGCCGCCTCCGAACTGCTAAAGCGCTCCACCTCGGCGATGAACAGGCAATGGTCGCCGGCCATTTGTTGCGAGACCGTGCGGCACTCGAACCAGGCCGCAGCGCCGTGCAACAGCGGTAAACCGTACTGACTTTGGGCAAACGCGACACCGTCAAACTTGTTCAAAACCGACGAAGAAAACCGGCGCGACACATCGACCTGCGCTTCGGCCAGCACATTCACCACAAAACGCGGGGCGGACTGAAACACCGGCAGGCTGGGCGACGAAACCCGCAGCGACCATGCGATCAATGGTGGGTCCAACGACAGTGCGCCGAAGGAGTTGGCGGTCAGGCCCACCAGTTCATCGGTCGGCGTGCGGGTGGCGATGACCGTGACTCCCGTGCCAAACTGCCCCAGCGTCTGGCGCAGCGCACGCACATCAAAGGGCGTGGCGTCGGGTTCAGGCGCACCACGTGCGGCTGCCAGAGCAGCTTTTAAATCAGTTTGCAGAGCGCGCGGGCGGTCCGGTGCCAAAGCCACCACAGCGGGAATAAGTGCCACATTTCGCATGCGGGCATAATATATGAAAATTCATGCAAATTCAATATGATTTCTGCGCCCCAACCTGAATTTATCAACGGCTACCTGTCTTACCTGCTGTCTCGGGCCGGGCACGCGGTGTACAAAGACTTTGATTCAATCGTGCGCGCGGCAGGGTTGAGCTCACTTGAATGGCGCGTGCTGGCAACCCTGTCGGATGGCGATGGTCTGACAATTGGCGACCTGGCGCGGGAGGTGCTGGCCAAGCAGCCAACGTTGACCAAGCTGGTGCAGCGCATGGAAAAAGCCGGCTGGGTGCACCGGGGGGCCGACCCTCTGGATGCGCGGCGCACGCTGGTGTTTGAAACCATGCAAGGCCGCAGCGCCGTGGCCGGTCTGCTGGAACAAGCCAAACAACATGAGGCCCAATTGCTGTCGGGTTTCAGCGCGCGCGATGTCACAGCGCTGAAGAAAATATTGCGGGCACTGATCAGCCGCGATGACCCAACCAGGCCACCAGCCAACCAGCGTCCGCTGATGCCGCCTTGAGATACATGTCAATGTGCATGGAAGCATAGGGACACACCACCCCTCCGCCGTCCGTGCGCTCCAGAAGGCCAAGCTCTGCAAGAATCCCAATGTCCTCATGCACGCGCTTCACGTCCCGCTGCACAATGCGGGCGAGTTCGCGAACAGACAACTCCCCTTTTCCTTGAGCAGCCCGAACAATCTCCCAGCGTTTTTCAGTCAACTGGCCAAAGAAATGTCCGGGGCTCTCGAAATTCAAAACTTCGCCTTGGTAGGAACTGGCCGCTGCCGCTTTGCCGGCAGCACGCAGCCCGGCTTGCCAATCCGCTTGCATGGTGATGGTTAGGTATCTGTCATTCATGGTGCTCTCCTCGCAGAAACTGCGGCAATGAAATCTTCGACCAGTTGATCCATTCTCTCAAAGGTGTAGGGCAATTGTTTGCCATCCATGTGGCGATGATCTCCCTTGCTGCGTTCGTTATCAAATTCAACGATGCGCTCGCCGTTCAAGGAGTAGGCAGCCCGGTATTTGTAGCCGTGCTCCGTGGGTGGTACAGGTGTCGGCACCTTCCAGACAACCAGTTCAATCACTCCGCCGTCAGGCGTGACGTTTTTGAATTTGGACGCCGACGAGTCCTATGTCTGTCTGAATATTTGCCTGAGATTGAGAGGGCATCGCTTGTTTCCTGCTTTTTTTGACGCATCAGTTGACGCATTGGATTGACGCATTGATCTGCGCCAGACTAAACCACTGCGCCAGGGTGCTACCCAGACCACGCGGGGATAATCTCGCCATGACTGTCACTGCCCCTCAAGACCCTGCGGCAACCCCGCCCGCACCGCGCCCGCGCCCCACATCACTCAGCGATTTGTTCTGGTCATTCACCTGGCTGGCGCTGCAGGGCTTTGGCGGCGTGCTGGCCGTGGTGCAGCGCGAGCTGGTGGAAAAAAAAGGCTGGCTTACGCGTGAAGAATTTGTGGAAGACTGGGCCGTGGCGCAAATTTTGCCCGGCCCCAATGTGGTCAACCTGTGCCTGATGATGGGCGACCGCTACTTTGGCCTGCGCGGCGCGCTGGTGGCGCTGGCGGGCATTTTGGCCTTTCCGCTGCTGTTGGTGCTGGTGCTGGCGGCTGCGTTTGCCGGCATTGCCGACCTGCCTGCGGCGCAGGGCGCGTTGCGCGGCATGGGCGCGGTGGCGGCGGGGTTGATCACGGCCACGGGGCTTAAATTGGCCGGTGCATTGCGATCAAATACCATGGGAGCCCTGGTCTGTTATGCACTATCAGCTATTACATTTATAGCTATTGCGCTTTTAAGACTGCGCCTGGCCTGGGTTCTGCTGCTTGTGGGTGGGTTGGCCTGCGCGTGGGCTTACCGGCAACTTGGCAGCGCCCGCACGCTGCATCTGCGGCCATGACTTCTGATGTGTCTGATGTTGCGCACGCTGCCATAACCGACGCCATAGCCACTGCCGTGACCACCGCGATGAGTATTTCAATGACGGCCACTGACTGGCTGTCGTTGCTGACGCATTTCATGTCGCTCTCCTTGCTGGCGGTGGGCGGGGCCATCACGGTGGCACCCGACATGCACCGCTACCTGGTGGACGAGGCGCATTGGCTCAGCGACGCGCAGTTCACGTCCAGCATCGCGCTGGCGCAGGCTGCGCCTGGCCCCAACGTGCTGTTTGTTGCGCTGATGGGCTGGAACATCGGGCTGAACGCGGCGGGCGGCATTGCAGCCGGCCCGCAGGCTTGGGGCATGGCGCTGATGGGCATGGCGATTGCCATGACAGGCATCCTGCTGCCCAGCACCACACTGACCTTCATGGCCGCGCGCTGGGGCCACCGCAACCGCGAGTTGCGGGCAGTACGCGCCTTCAAGCAGGGCATGGCCCCGATCGTGATTGGACTGCTGGTGTCCACCGGCTGGATTCTGGCCAGCGCCTACGGCAACCCGAAAACAGACTGGCCCTTGTGGCTGCTGACCGCCATCACCACCCTGCTGGTGTGGCGCACCAGGATTCACCTGCTGTGGCTGCTGGGCGCGGGGGCGGTGCTGGGGGGGATGGGGTGGGTTTGACGGGCTGAGTTAAATTTGTTGGTGCCGCTGATAAAACACGACTCCCACCCGCGCGATGTGCTCACGCAGCTCCAGACTGTCGAGGCTATCAAACAGAGACAGGTCTATCTCGTAAGGCAGCAGCAGGTCATCCAGGGTCTCGGCTATCGTGGCGCACAGGCGGGGCGTGAGAGATGCACCGTACAGCGTCAAGTCGATGTCTGAACCTGGTTTGAAATTGCCCTTCGCACGCGAGCCGTACAACACCGCCCGCTCGATCTCGGGGAACCCTGAGAAGGCTGCGCTTATCTTCTCGACCGTACTCTCGCTCAGGCCATACTTCATGTTGCCGTACTTCACGCGTTTGGGTTGGGTTGGGAGTCCAAGGCATTGAAGGTTTCAGCCAGTGCAGCAAAAGCCGGGTAGAAACGCAGCAAAATATCATTTGCGATGCCCTCGGCCAATTCCGTGTTGTAGGTATGCGAGGTCAGGTTGCGCGCTTTGATCATGTCCATCCAGGCCTCCCCGTCAGCAATCAAGTTATTCTTGAAAGCTTCCCTGGTTGCATTTTTCGAGCCGATGATGCCGACAAAGCCTTGTTCCTCCAGATAATCTTTCAGGACATTCCAGGCCAGCTCGTGGGTGAACTCAAAACCCTGAATCAGGCCCTGCTGTTCCAGCTTTGACAAAGAACGGGTTTCAGCCAGCTGTGCTGCCTCGGCAAGCGTCTGCAGCGCCTTGCGGTAGTTGCTGAAGCGCTGCTTCCATCGCGTGTCCTGGGTCATTTTTTTCTCAATCCCGATCGCTTGAATTGGCGGGGTTTTACCGAACCGGGTTCATTCATCGAGGGCTCTCAAAAAACACATAGTTCGACGCGTAATCGCTGATCTCAAAATAGACTTTTTTCTCGCCGGGGTCGACGATCATGTTGAGGTTTTCGTCCAGCACACCGTAGCCGAAGCGATACGGGCGCGGCTTGTTGTCGTCTGTACCTAAAGCAGTTGAGAGTTTGTCGATTTTCAGGAAGCGGCGCACCACTTTGTCGCCCGCGTAGACTTCCAGCACGCCGTTGGTACCGGTCCAATTCTGGATGTCGCGGCTGATCTTGTTTTGCTGCTCCTGGGTGCAGCTTGCCAGCAAGACAACGCTGGCTGCGCCTGCTACTATCGAACGAAGCATTCTACTTTTGATAGCACTCATGACTTCTCCTGGTTTGATTTCGCGATCACTTCAGCCGCTGGCGCAGCGCTTCGTACAGGCACACGCCGCTGGCCACCGACACGTTCAGGCTCTCGACCGCGCCACGCATCGGGATGTTGACCAGCTCATCGCAGGTTTTCGCTGTCAACTGCCGCATGCCATCGCCCTCCGCCCCTAACACCAGCGCAATCGGGCCTTTTAAATCGGCTTGGTAGAGCGTTTTGGCTGCCGCGTCGCTGGTGCCGATGATCCAGATGTTGCGCTCTTTCAATTCGTTCAAGGTACGCGCCAGATTCGTCACCATGAAGTACGGCACGGTCTCGGCGGCACCGCTGGCGACTTTGGCGACGGTGGCGTTGATGCCCGCCGCGTGGTCTTTGGGTGCGATCACCGCGTGTACGCCCGCGCCATCGGCGACGCGCAGGCAGGCCCCCAGGTTGTGCGGGTCGGTCACGCCATCAAGCACCAAGATCAGCGGCGCCGTTTGCTGATCAACCGGCAGCGCAGCGTTGGCGGCTTCCAGGTTTTCGAGCAATTCATCGAGTGAGGTGGCCAGCACGATTTCTTTCACCCGCGCCACCACGCCCTGATGCCCGTGGCCACCGCACAGCTTGGACAGCCGCAGCCCGTCTGACTCCAGCAGCTTGCAGCCGGCCTCGGTGGCACGGTCAAAAAACGCGCGCATGCGGGCATCACGGCGCGACGCGTCGAAGTGGATTTCAATGACCGATTGCGGCGCGGTTTTCAGGCGCACACCGACCGCGTGAAAGCCGAACAAAACTTTGGTGGAAGACATAGGGGGATTATCGGGGCGGGTGCGAATGTGCTGAATGGGTTTCGCACAGCGATACAATTGCTATATTTTATATAGCTTATTACGCAATTTATACGAGGGCTAGAGGCGTATTTTATTCATAAAATCGAGAAAATTGGCCAATTTTGACAAAAAATTAACCCCCAGGTTCATTTTTGATCAAAACAGCCCAACCGTCATCAAACCACCCTACCCGCTTCAATCGTGATGCGCCGCTGGCAGCGGTCGGCAATGCCACGGTCGTGCGTGACCAACACCAGGGTCGTGCCCAGCTCTTCGTTCAGTTCAAACATCAGCTTCATGATGGTCTCGCCGGTGGCGAAATCCAGGCTGCCGGTGGGCTCGTCGGCCAGCAGCACGGCGGGTTTGACGACGAAGGCGCGCGCCAACGCCACGCGCTGCTGCTCACCACCGCTCAAAACTTTGGGGTAGTGGCCCAGGCGCTGTGACAGGCCGACGCGGGCGAGCATTTCGCTGGCCATCTTTCGGGCGTCTTTCATATCGGCCAACTCAAGCGGCAACATCACGTTTTCAAGCGCCGTGAGGTTGCCCAGCAGTTGGAAACTCTGAAAGACGAAACCGACTTTACGTGCACGCAGGGCTGCGCGCTCATCTTCGTCGATGGAAAACAGGTCGATGCCGGCCAGCCGGACGGTGCCACGCGTGGGCGTATCCAACCCGGCGATGATCGACAACAATGTGCTTTTGCCCGAGCCCGATGCGCCGACAATGGCCGCAGTCTCCCTGGGTGCAAGTGAAAAATCAATATCGCGCAAAATGTCCAGTGTGCCGGTGGAGTCAACGACCGACTTGAAAACATGCTCGACTGCAACAATATGGGTCGATGGCGCGTCACTTGACGCTAAATTGGGATTTGACATGAAGCTTTCTTTGACTTTTTCGCGGGTTCGTCGACACTTTATCTTAGCCCCGATGCTCTTGGCATCATTGGGGATTTCAGTGGCTGCCGCACCTGCTGCCAGCAAGGCCGAGCCGACCATCCTGGTGGTGGGTGATTCACTCAGCGCTGAATACGGCTTGAAGCGCGGGCAGGGCTGGGTTGCGTTGCTGGAGCAGCAGCTCAAAACCGAGCAGCCCAGTGCGAAGGTGGTCAACGCCAGCATCAGCGGCGACACGACCTCGGGCGGCATGTCGCGCCTGGCGCCTCTGTTGGCGCAGCACAAGCCCAGCCACGTCATCATTGAACTCGGTGGTAACGACGCTCTGCGTGGACTGCCACTGTCGCTGACTGAAAACAACCTGGGCAAGATGACTCAGTCGGCCCAAAAGGCTGGGGCAAAAGTGCTGCTGGTGGGCATGCAGGTGCCACCGAACTACGGCGGCGAATACGGCGCGCGGTTTGCGGACACCTTTACCAACGTCGCCAAAAACAACAAAGCCGCCGTGGTGCCGTTTTTGCTCAAAGGCGTGGCTGATGGGGTCAACCCCACCGAGATGTTTCAGAACGACCGCATCCACCCCAAAGCCGAGGCACAACCGATCATGCTGGCCAATGTGTGGCCTGAGTTGAAAAAACTGCTGAAGTAATCGATCTACCCAAAATACCCCTGATGAGCCTGACCCCGTTGGCCGCAGATGTCGCCCTGTCCCGCCTCGCCGATTTTGATGCCATCATTGATGCCCGCAGCGAAAGCGAATTTGCGCAAGACCATTTGCCCGGCGCGGTGAACTGGCCCACGCTGAACGATGACGAGCGCACCTTCATCGGCACCACCTACATGCAGGTCAACGCCTTCGAAGCCAAAAAACGCGGCGCTGCGCTGGCCGCCCGCAACATTGCACGGCACATTGAGCGCGACGTGATCGACCAACCCAAAGGCTGGGCACCGCTGCTGTACTGCTGGCGCGGTGGCAAGCGCAGCGGCTCGCTGGCGCTCATCCTCGATCAAATCGGCTTCAAGGTGACGTTGATTGAGGGCGGCTACAAAGCCTTTCGCGCGGCTATGGTGCAAGATATTCCCCGCCTGGTGACAGCCATCGATTGGCGCGTAATTTGTGGCACCACCGGTTCAGGCAAGACGCGGCTGTTGCAAGCCCTGGCGGCGCAGGGCGCGCAGGTGCTGGATCTGGAGGCGCTGGCGAATCACCGCAGCTCGGTGCTGGGCGCCATTCCCGGCGTGGCCCAGCCCACTCAAAAGCGCTTTGACACGCTGGTGTGGGATCAACTGCGCGGCTTTGATGCAACTCAGCCGGTATTTGTGGAGAGCGAGAGCAAAAAGGTCGGCAATGTGGCGGTGCCAGAGTCCCTGATTGATTCAATGCGCAACAGTGCCTGTTTGAACCTGGTGCTGCCGGATGCAAACCGGGTGCAATTGCTGATGGAAGAGTACGATTTTTTTGTGCAGAACGCGGAGCATTTCTGCGAACGGCTTGATGCATTGACGTCCTCACGCGGAGCGGCCGTTGTGGCGGACTGGCAGGCGCTGGTTCGGGCTGGCAATATGGCGTTGGTGGTGCAAGAACTTTTAACGCAGCACTACGACCCGGTTTACCTGCAGTCGATGCGGAGAAATTTCAGGTATTTTGACGAGTCAAGATCAATCGAGCCGCAAGACCACACGCCGGGCGCGATGGCGGCGCTGGCGGCCGAAGTCATCAAAAATGAAGCTGCCAATCTTGCGGATGGCGTTGCCGCGGCAGCGCCTCAGGGCTGAGCCGGTGAATCGGTGACCGGAGTGCCCGGCTCGGCATTGTCAATGCCTGGTTGACCGTCTTCACCCGCGCCCTCACCCACCTTGCGCTCGGTTTTGTGCTTGAGTTTCTCTTCTTTTTTCTTCTTTTTTGCCAGTTCTTTCTGACGTTTCTCGTAGCCGTAATTGGGTGTTGCCAAAGTTTTCTTTCAGGGGTTGATGCAGTATTCCGTCAGGTACTTTACCAGTTCGCGGTCGCCCGCTGGCGACCGGCTGTTACTTTTCAAGCGCAGGCGTTGGCCGCCACCAAAGCCTGGGCCAAATCAGCCTGCAAATCCAGCACATTTTCCAGACCAATCGAGAACCGGACCAGCGTGCCACGCGCAAGGTGCGCGGGCCAGACTGAACGCATCGAGGCCAGGTTGTAGCAGACGACCAGGCTGATCGGGCCACCCCAGCTGGTCCCCAGTTTGAACAGGCGAAGCGCGTCGCAAAACGCATCCACATGCTTCAGCGAGAAATCAGGTTTGAAGTTCACGCTGAAAAGCCCCGCGGCGCCTCCTGCCCCATTGCCGCACAAGGCGCGCCAATGGTCGTGACCCGGTGACTCCGGCAAGGCAGGGTGCAGCACTTGGGCAAACTCGGGACGCGTCTGGCACCACTTTGCCAGTTCACGCGCCGCTGCATCGTGCGCATGGTAACGAAGCACGATGCTCGGCAGCGACCTCAGCACCAATTCTGCATCGTTGCCTGACACGCCAAACCCGAGCCGCATGTGGGCGAGCTTGATCTTCAAATGCAGCGCCGGATCGCGGGTGATGACACTGCCCATCAGCACATCACCCCCGCCGCTGGGATATTTGGTCAACGCGTGTACAGAAATGTCCACGCCCAAGGCAGGTGTAGAGCCAGGCGTCAGGTCAAACGCTTTGAAGGCAATTCCGGCGCCCCAGGTGTTGTCCAGCGCACACAGAACGCCTTTGGCCTTGCAGATGCGCACCAGCTCGCATACATCGGGAAACTCAAGCGTGACCGAACCGGCCGCTTCAACCCAAACCAGACGGGTTCTGGCAGTCATGCGGTCGGCCAGATCCTGCGGGTTCATGGGATCGTAGTACTGGTGGGTAATTCCCCACGCCTTGAGCTCCCCTTCGGCCAGGGCCTTGTTGGGTCCATACGCGTTGTCCGGAATCAGCACCTCATCGCCGGTCTTGAGCAATGCAAGCCCGACAATCGCAACCGCCGCCAGTCCACTGGGCAACAGCAGGCATTGTGTTCCGCCCTCCAGCGTTGCGAGGCGCTCCTCCAGGACGAATGTCGTCGGCGTGCCGTGCAGGCCATAGGTGTAGCCAGTCTTGTCTTTCCATTGGCGGGCGCGCATGGCCGCCGCATTCGGGAATATGACGGTGGACGCCTTGTACACGCCTTGCTGGGGTGCGACAAAGCCCTCGGGCGGGGTGTAGGGGTGGTGGATGAGGTGGGTAATCGGTGTCATTCAGATGTCATTCGCTGCGAGTGTTTTTAAGACTTTCAATCATTGAAGCCAAGGCAGTCAGATCACACGAAGTGGGCAAGCCGGGAGGTGTGCCCATGTTTACACGCTCCATTTTTGAATCAACTGCTCGGGCCGCATCGCGTCGTAGCCTTCAAAGGGCTGGTGAATCCACGGGTTGGTTGGCAAGTATTCGACTGAATAATCGGGCTGAAAAGTGGACAGTGCCTTGGTCCAGATCACGGCGCTGCGCAGCTCTGTGATGGGCGCGTAGCTGTTTCTGAGCAGGTCGATGACCGACTTGAGCGTGTGGCCGGAATCTGCCAAATCATCGACCAACAAGACTTTGCCCGCGATTTCGCCCTTGGGCGTGGTGATATAGCGCGCAATGTCCAGATTGCCCTGCACTGTGCCTGCGTCCGAGCGGTAGGAACTAGTGGACATGATGGCCAATGGTTTATCGAACACGCGAGAGAGGATGTCCCCCGGGCGCATGCCGCCGCGCGCCAGGCACAAAATGGTATCGAACTGCCAGCCCGATTGATGCAGCTTGATGGCGAGTTTTTCAATCAGGTTGTGGTATTCGTCATAACTCACGTACAGGTGTTTGCCATCTTCCGTCAACATCAAAACACTCCTAAATATATAGCTAACTAGTTATTAAATACGAGAGCTAGAGGCCGATTTAATCATTTTTTCGACAAAATCCGGTGTGAAAAGCGAAATTATTAACTCACAGGTTAATTTAGGCACCGAAAAGCACGGTCCGGCACGACTACCTGGCAACAAACGGATGGCGCAACATGATCGTGTGATCGCGGTCCGGGCTGGTGGAGACCATGTCGATGGGCACGCCCGTCACCTGCTCGATACGCTGCAGATAGCGCTGCGCCTCAGCAGGAAGCTTCGCATAGTCGGTCACGCCTACCGTGCTCTGGCTCCAGCCCGGCATCACTTCATAGATCGGCTTGCAGCGTTCAATGTCGTCCGCACCCATGGGCAGGATGTCGATGGTTTCACCGTCCATCTCGTAGCCGGTGCACAGCATCAGTTCTTTCAGGCCATCCAGTACATCGAGTTTCGTGATGCAAAGGCCACTCAAACCGTTGACTTGCGCCGAGCGCTTGAGCAGCGCAGCGTCAAACCAGCCACAGCGGCGGTACCGCCCAGTGACCACGCCACGCTCGGCACCGACAGTGCTCATGTGGTGGCCGGGGTTGCCAGGGGTTTGCCAGTCGAGTTCCGTCGGAAACGGCCCGCCACCGACGCGGGTGCAGTAGGCTTTGGTGATGCCCAACACATAGTGCAACAGACCGGGGCCAACGCCGGAGCCCGCCGCCGCGTTGCCCGCCACGCAGTTGCTGGAGGTCACATAGGGGTAAGTGCCGTGATCGACATCCAGCAGCGTGCCCTGGGCGCCTTCGAACAAAAGGTTCGCGCCTTGAAGGTGCGCCTCGTTGAGCTCACGCGACACATCCGCCATCATCGGCTTCAAAAGCTCGGCATAACGCATGGCTTCGGAGAATACCGCGTCAAATTCAATCGCCGGAGCGTTCAGGAATCCGGTCAGGACAAAGTTGTGCAGATCAAGCAGCGTGCGCAGCTTGGCCGCAAATTTGTCGGGGTGCTTCAGGTCCTGCACGCGAAGCGCGCGCCTTGCAATCTTGTCTTCATAGGCTGGGCCTATGCCCTTGCCGGTGGTGCCGATTTTTTCACTGCCACCGAGTTCACGGGCGCCTTCACGGGCGATGTCCAGTGCCGCATGAAATGGCAGGATCAACGGACAGGCCAGACTGACACGCAGGCGCGAACGGACCTCAACGCCGACTTTCTCAAGGCCGTCAATCTCTTCAAACAGCCGGGACGCCGACAGCACCACGCCGTTGCCGATGTAGCATTTCACGCCTGGGCGCATGATGCCGCTGGGGATCAGGTTCAGCGCCGTCTTGACGCCCTTGATGACCAAAGTGTGGCCCGCATTGTGGCCACCCTGAAAACGCACCACGCCCTGCGCGCTTTCGGTCAACCAGTCCACCAGCTTGCCTTTGCCCTCGTCGCCCCATTGGGTGCCGACCACGACGACGTTTCTGCCTTTGCTCATGTTCATCCTGATAAAAAACTTGAATTGCCTGACTAATTTCTTGACCTGAATGCTTTACAGGATGCTTGATCTAAATGGCGGTCACAACCCAGTGCCCGGCGGTGTGAACCAGCGCGCGGTCACAACAGAACTCATCAACCTCGCTGTCATGACCTGGCAGTACGCAAACCACGGTTTCACCCTGCGCGCGCAAGCCAGCGATGGCCGCGCGCAGCTCGCTGGACTCGCTCCATGGCGCACGAATGGCCGCCCGCAGCGGGCGTGCCGGTACCGCGCCAATCAAGGCCTTGATGTCCAGGCTGAACCCGACTGCCGGGCGATTGCGGCCAAACACCGCACCCACTTCGTCGTAACGTCCACCACGCACCAGCGCATCGCTGGCAGTCTTTGCATAAATGGCAAACCGGGCACCGCTGTAGTAGGCATAGCCACGCAGATCGGCCAGGTCAAAGGTGACCTTGGTACCCTCCAGATGGCTGGCCAGCCATTTCAGGTTGGCCAGCGCTTCACGCACACTGGCGGACGCAGGCAGCAGCTTCTCGGCCTCGACCAGCACCTTGGCATCGCCATAAAGCTGCACCAGCGCCTGCAAGCCCTGGCGCGGGCCGGCAGGCAGGTCGCGTGTGAGCGAATGCAGCTCGCTGGCGTCCTTGGCAGCCAGCGCGGCATGAACCTGCGCCAGCCGGTCCGGCGCGAACGTGACGTCGGCTAGCAGCGCGTTGACGATGTGTGCATCGGCCATGTCCACGCTCAGGCCGGGCACGGCGGCCGCCTTCAGGCAATCGAGCGCAAGCAGCAACGCCTCAAGGTCAGCCTCAAGCCCTCGGTGGCCGTAAATTTCGGCACCAAATTGCAGTGGCTCGCGGCTGGCGTGTGGCTTGTCGGGGCGGGTGTGCAGCACCGGGCCGCAATAGCACAGGCGCGCAACGCCCTGGCGGTTCAGCAGATGGGCATCGATCCGGGCAACCTGGGGCGTGGTGTCTGCCCGCAGTCCCATCATGCGGCCCGAAAGCTGGTCAACCAGTTTGAAGGTTTGAAGGTCAAGCGCCTCACCGGTTCCAGTGAGCAGCGACTCGAGATGCTCCATGAGCGGCGGCATGACAAGCTCGTAGCCATAGCAGCGCGCCATGTCCAGCAAGTCTCGACGTAATTCTTCGATGTGCCGGGCCTCGGACGGCAAGACATCGGCAATGTGATCCGGCAGGACCCAGGCTGACATGTAATTTTCGGAGGCTGTTAAAACGGTGATTTTACTGGGCAAAGCGACAGCCAAATTTCAGCACTTCAGTCGATCTTTAAAACGCTGGAAAAAACCATCAATTCCCTGCTGAACGCGAGCACCTGACAATATCCAAGTATGCTACATAATATATAGCATACTATTTAATAAATACTAGAGCTAGAGGCCTATTCAGTGGATTTTTTCGTCACTGGCGGGTGATCTTGGCAGCGATTTAGACATTTGATATCACCCGTGATATCAAATGCTGATGCCCGCAAGCCGACCGATGGCTATTTTTTTGCTGAGGAAGGCGCAACACCGGGCAACCCGGTGCCACGGAAGGCCTTGAAGAATTCGTTGTTCGACGGATCCAACACCATCACGTCGCCCTTGCGGTTGAAGCTGGCTTTGTTGGCTTCAAGGCTGCGGTAGAACTGGGCGAACTGCGCGTCGCGGCCAAAGGCTTCGGCGTAAGTGCTGGCAGCCAGGGCATCGCCCTCGCCTTTGATCTTCTGGGCGTCACGGGTGGCGTTGGCCACCGTCACCTCGCGCTGGCGGTCGGCATCGGCACGGATTTTCTCGCCTTCGGCTGCGCCAGTTGACCGCAGTTCGTTGGCAACGCGCTTTCGCTCGGCTTCCATGCGGCGATAGACCGACTCGGTGATGGCATCGACGTAGTCAGCGCGGGTAATGCGGACATCGACTATTTCTATGCCCCACGGCTTGCTGCCCTTCACTTTTTCGATCACTTCCACCATGACCGCGTCGCTGATCGACTGGCGTTTGGTTGAAAGCAGCTCTTTCACCGTGTTCTTGTTGACCTCTTCCTGGAACGCATTGCGCACGACGCGATTGAGCTGGTTGGCACCCGACGCCTCATCCAGACCGACATTGCGAATGTATTCGGTAGGCTCCGAAATGCGCCAGCGCACGTACCAGTCAATCACCATGCGCTGCTTCTCTGCAGTGAGCATGGGCTCGGTGTCACTCGTCTCCAGCGTCAGCAGGCGTTTGTCGATATAAGAGACATTTTGAAATGGCGGCGGCAGCTTGAAGTTCAAGCCGGGTTCGGTGATGACTTCCTTGATCTGCCCGAGCGCATAAACCACGCCAAACTGGCGCTGGTCAACCACAAACAGCATGGAACTGGCCAGTGCCAGAACCACCAGAAAGGACGAGAAAATAAATCCGAGTTTGTTCATTGGGTGTTCCTGGATTTATCAGCGGGAATCGCGGTCACGGGTACGCGATGCGTCGCGGGCTCGTGCGTCTGCGGACGACGGGACATTGGCCGGTGGTGTTGGTGCCGCAGGTGCTGCGACTGTCGCACTGGCCTCTGCGCCCGACATTTGCACGATCTTGTCCAATGGCAGGACCATCAGGTTGGACCCTTGCCTGGAATCCACCAGCACTTTGGTCACATTGCTGTAGATCTGCGCCATGGCGTCAAGGTACATGCGGTCACGGGTGACCTGTGGCGCTTTTTGGTATTCGCCCAGCACCGCCTTGAAGCGCTGGGAATCACCTTGAGCCTGGGCCACGATGCGGGCTTTATAGGCTTCGGATTCTTCCTTCAATCGAGAGGCCGATCCCACCGCGCGGGGAATCACGTCGTTGGCGTAAGCCTGCGCTTCGTTTTTGGCGCGCTCGCGCTCCTGGCCGGCTTTGAGCACATCGTCAAACGCCGCCTGCACCTGCTCGGGGGGGCGAACGCCACCTTGCTGCAAGTTGATGCCGACCACCTCGATGCCCACTTTGTACCGGTCCAGAATAGTCTGCATCAAGGTCCGTACGCGCGGCGCAATCTGGTCGCGCTCTTCTGAGAGGGCCGAATCCATTTTCATTTTGCCGACCACTTCCCGCACCGCAGTTTCAGCAGCTTGCACCACGGCTTCAGCCGGGTTTTTGCTCTCGAACAGGAACGCTCGCGCATCACTGAGACGGTATTGCACGGCGAACTTGATTTCGACGATGTTTTCGTCTTCCGTCAGCATGGCGGACTCTCGCAATCCTGTGGCTTTGATGACCGTGTCACGCCCGACATCAACGGAGCGGATCTGGGTTACAAAAATCAACTCATGCCGCTGGATCGGGTATGGCAGTCGCCAATTGAAACCCGCTCCTGCCGCGGATTTAAATTTGCCAAACTGGGTGATGACGGCCTGCTGGCCCTCTTGCACGATGAAAAAGCCTGTCCCCAGCCAAATCAAGACGGCAACTGCGGCGATCAGTCCGACGCCAATGCCGGCATTTTTCATGTCGGGCTGGAAGCCACCGCCGCCTGCGCCGCCGCTGTTGTTGCCGGGGCGGCCACCATTTCGTTTGCCGCCAAACATGCCCCCCAACTTCTTGTTGAAGTCGCGCCACAACTCATCCAGGTCCGGTGGGCCCTGGTTAGATCCTCTGGCCGGGCGGCGATTGTTGTCGGCAGGCGGCGCAGGGGGTGGCGTGACGGGCTGCTGCTGGGGCTGGGGCTGGTTGTCGGGACTTGGCGCGTCGGGCTTGGACGCATCAGCGGGTTTGTCGTCGCCACGACCCCACTTTTGATCATTGAGGTTGAACATGCCCCTGACATGCCGGATGAAACCGTTCAAAGCCGTAGCTCCCGGAGGTTGAAGGTGCAGTTTCATCTCGTAATCTCGCAAGTAAAGTCGCAGGTAATCCGCAAGTGAATCAAATATCGATGCCGAAAGCGTCAGGGTCAGGCTCAATCAAAAGCCAACCTGTCGGATTGTGCCAAATCAGGGAGCAGCCTCATGAAAATCAGGGGCATCGTGCGCATCAAGGCCCATCGGCACCGTCTGCGTCCCGCCTGAACTGAGCGGCGACTGGGTCAAGCCCGCAATGGTGATGGCCAGGTGCTGTCGCAAAGCGGCCAGGCCAATCGCGTCCCGGGCGCTCACAAAAATGCGTGGCGTCTGCACGCCGTCGATTTCGAACATGTCTTCAAGGTGCAGTGGCCAGCGGTCTTTTTCAAGGGCATCCAACTTGTTGAATACCAATATTTGGGGGATGTCTGACGCGCTAATCTCAGCCAGCACGCGTTGCACCTGCGCAATCTGCTCTGGATAGTGTTCGTTGGAGGCATCGACCACGTGAAGCAGCAGATCTGCATCAACCGCTTCCTGCAATGTGGCCTGAAAGGCGGCAATCAGTCCGTGAGGCAGGTCGCGGATGAAACCCACGGTGTCAGACAGCGATACGGAGCGCCCGGCTTCACCCAGATACAGCTGGCGCGTGGTGGTATCCAGCGTTGCAAATAGCTGGTCGGCTGCATACGCCTTGGCCTTGACCAGCGCGTTGAAAAGTGTCGATTTGCCGGCATTGGTGTAGCCAACCAGTGAAATGTTGAACGCATCACGGCGTTCTCGCTGCCGTCGCTGAGTCTGGCGCTGCTTCTTTACTTTCACCAAACGCTCTTTGGTGCGTTTGATGCTTTCGCCGATCATGCGCCGGTCTAGCTCGATCTGGGCCTCACCCGGCCCACCCCGCATGCCGATGCCGCCACTTTGGCGCTCCAGGTGTGACCAGCGCCGAACCAGGCGAGTGCTCTGGTACTGAAGGCGAGCCAGTTCTACCTGAAGTTTGCCCTCATGACTTCGTGCGCGCTGGGCAAATATCTCGAGAATCAGAAGCGTTCGGTCATTTACCGGAAGCTCAAGGTGCCGTTCCAGATTGCGCTGCTGTGCCGGGCTGAGAGACTGGTCAAACAAGACCTCCCGGGCACCGAGCTGAGCGGCCATCAACTTGATCTCGTCAGCCTTGCCGCTGCCTATAAAGAGGGCAGCATCGGGCGCCTTGCGGTTGCAGGTGACCCGTGCCACGGGATTGAGCCCGGCAGTTTGGGCGAGCAGGCCAAGCTCTTCGAGTTTGCCGTCGAAATCAGGCAAACCCAAATTGACCCCGACCAAAATGGCAGGCACCGGTGATTGGGGAAATGACTCAGCCAAACTCAGTACAGCAAGTGGATAGTGTCAAGCACTGACTAAAGCACTGCCCAATGAGCAATTCAAAGGACAAGTCACACAACGGACCGTCAAGGCGCCGCCGGTTCACCGCTTTCAGGCGTGGCGAAATTGACAGCGCGTCCCGGCACGATGGTCGAAATGGCATGCTTGTAGACCATTTGCGTCACCGTGTTGCGCAGCAGCACAACGTACTGGTCAAACGATTCGATCTGCCCTTGCAGTTTGATGCCGTTGACGAGGTAAATTGACACAGGCACATGTTCGCGGCGCAAGGCGTTGAGAAATGGGTCTTGCAGAAGTTGGCCTTTGTTGATCACGATATTCTCCGTGTTCTGAAACTGGGTTAAAAGAATGACGATATCACAGTGCGCAGCCGCTTTCTGTGCGAAACAGCACAAACCCACAATTTGGCGCTTGAACCGTTCGGGATGCTTGAAAATCAGCGGACATCAATCATCTTTTTCTGCAAATGGATTGCGCGATGTCTTCATTTCAATCCGCATGGGCGTTCCAACGAGGTCAAACTCCTTGCGGAAACGCCCTTCCAGAAACCGCTTATAGCCATCAGTCACATGCTCCAGCGAGTTGCCATGGACGATGATGATGGGCGGGTTCATCCCGCCCTGGTGCGCATAACGCAATTTGGGACGGTACATCCCGGCGCGCTTGGGACTTTGAAACTGCACTGCTTCAAGGAGCAAACGCGTCAGTACCGGCGTTGACATTTTGATGTTGGCGGCTTTGTAAGCCTGTGCGATTGACATCCAAAGTGGACCAAGTCCCTGACGTTTTTGGGCCGAAATCAGGTGCATCGCGGCAAATTTCAGAAATGGCAAGCGCGTTTCAATAGAGCGTTTTACCAATTCACGCTGGTATTCATCAATTGCGTCCCATTTGTTGATAGCCAACACCACCGCCCGCCCGCTCTCCAGGATATAGCCCGCGATATGGGCATCCTGGTCAGTCACACCCTGGGTGGCATCAATCAAAAGCAGAACCACGCTTGCAGACTCAATAGCCTGCAAAGTTTTGACGACTGAAAATTTTTCGATGGCCTCGAACACTTTGCCTTTGCGGCGCAAGCCTGCGGTATCAATTAGCTCAAACTGTTGACCATTGCGTTCAAACGGAACCGAAATGGCATCCCGGGTGGTTCCTGGCAAGTCAAATGCAACCAGGCGCTCTTCCCCCAGCCAGGTGTTGATAAGGGTTGACTTGCCGACATTGGGGCGTCCCGCAACAGCAAGCTTGATCACGCCCGGGATTGAGTCTTCCTGTTCATCAGGCTCTGGCAATCCAAGTGGATCAAGAGCCAACTCGACCAGATCACGGATACCTTGTCCATGGGCCGCTGATATTGCATGCACTTGACCAAGACCAAGCTCAAAAAATTCAACCAGCTGAGCGCCTTCACTCATGCCTTCGGCTTTATTGGCGACAAGCACACACGGTTTTCCCAGTCGGCGAAGGTATTTGCCAATGTCGTGATCCTGCGCAGAAATGCCCTCGCGCGCATCAACCACAAAAACGACAACGTCAGCTTCAGCGACTGCCTGGCGCGTTTGTTTGGCCATTTCCTTGAAAATGCCGGTTTGCGCGTCGGGTTCGAATCCACCGGTGTCGATCACGATGAATTCATGCTTGCCCTGTTTGCCAATGCCGTAATGGCGGTCGCGGGTCAGACCGGCAAAATCGGCCACGATCGCATCACGCGTTTTCGTAAGGCGGTTGAACAGGGTTGATTTGCCGACGTTGGGGCGGCCAACCAGAGCCAAGACAGGTTTCATGAATTCGGACGAAGCCGGTTAGACCCAAAAATTACGATTCGCTACTCGGGCCGAAATCCGAAAACACCGCCATTGCGGGTGATTACGACCAAGGCCTCACCTGCCAAAACAGGAGCCGAAGCAATGGCACTTCCATCGGTTGCCATCCTATTCATGGGTGTGCCATCCTCCCGGGAGATCAAGTGCACCCAGCCAGTGCTGTCGCCAATGGCGACTGAACGCCCCACAGCCAGAGGCGCGGTCAAACCTCTGTATTTGAGGCGTTCTGACTCCCACGCCTTCTCTCCGTTATCGCGCCGCCAGGCTATGACTTTGCCGTCGCCTTCCGTGCCATAGATAAATACATCATTGCCGTGAAGGCCCTCTGACCCGGACGCCGCTTTGGTCCATAACAGGGCGCCTGTTGCCGCATTGACGCATCCAACAGATGCCTGAAAAGCCCGCACGCATACGTTGTCGCCGTCACGGCTTACATGCGCGACCAGATCGACCAGCCGCTCAACATCATTCGTGCCTCGCGACACGGCGATGGGCGCTTCCCAACGACTGGTTCCGTTTTGTGGATTCATTCCGACCAGACGTCCTGCCAGACCGACCACCAAGGTGTCGGCAACTGCCAACAGAACGCCGGCCTGGCGCAAAACCAGCGGCTCACCAACACGCGTCTGAACAAACAGCCGCCGTCCGGTTTGTGCATCAAATGCGGTAACCGACCGGTCCGCTGACAGCACAAATACTCGCGCTCCAGCGACCAGCGGTGCTGTAAAGCTCAGGGCCGGCAACGCGCGTCGCCACAGTTCTCTGCCATTGTCCAAGACGACAAGTTCGTTGTTTTTGGTAATCACCGATGAGAAACGCCCATCCGACCCCACGCCGGCCAAGACGGGTGCACCAATATTTGTACGCCAAATGTCACTACCCGTCCGCGAATCAATGGCAACCACAGTGCCATCCGAGCTTGCCAATGTCACGGAATTGCCAACGACTTTGGCGTCTATCGAAAAGCTGACGGGGCCAATTTTGTTGGCCCAAACTTGGCGAACCCCAATCAGCGCGACGTTTGGTCCAAGCTCCGCTGGCTTGGGTGGCTCTACGCCACCGGCACAACCCGCCAAAACAGCGATGGAGGTAAAACACAAAACCAGAGCTTTACGGGCGATTCCTGCCCGCAATGCCACTGAGCCCATCATCGCCAATGAATAGACTTGAATCTTCACTTTTTCACTTCCAATGGGGCTGCTGGAGATTCGCCCGACAGGCTGCCTCCCAAGGCATTCAGCTTGACTTCCACGAGTCGGCGATATTCTGTGCGTTCATCAATCGTCTTGAAGGCCTTGTCAAACTCCGCCCTGGCTTCGGGCTTTTTTCCCTGCAACATGAATACGTCACCCTTTCTGTCTGCCACCAATGCCGCGAATTCACCTGGAAAGGGGCCTGATAGCTCGCGCAAGGCATCGTCATAGGCAGCTGATTCCACCAAATTTGCTGCCAACCTGAGTTTGGCAATTGCCCGATAGCCGTCATCTGACGATTGCTCGGCAACCCAACGCAGCGCGGATTTCGACTCTTCCAGCTTGGCGCCCTCAAAATAAGTTTTGGCAGCCAACAATCCCGCTTGCTGAGCAAATGTTGTACTAGGAAACTTGTTCTTCATGTCAGCAAAAACGCGATCCATTTTCGCAATATCACCCGTGGCGGCAACCCGCTCTACTTCGTCATAAAGCGCAGCGGCTTGCGTGGCTTGGCCCACTTCCCAGCGTTGATAAAGATTCCAGGCTGCAAATGCCGCCAGCACCAGCGTCAATCCCCAGGTAATTGTGTTGCCGTATTGCTTCCAGAATGCCTTCAGCTGATCGAGTTGCTCTTGTTCTTCGAGGTCTAAATGATTTGCCATGAATTTGATCGGTTATGAGCGCGATTGTAGGGTGGGTGCCCATACAGAGATTTGGTTAAGTGCTTGCCGGAGTTGCCGACCTTCACCGTCGCGCAGCGCTTTGACTGTGACGCAATTGCTTTGCAGTTCTTCAGCGCCAAATATGAGCGCATAGGTCGCAGCACTGGCATCAGCTTTCTTGAACTGTGATTTCATGCTGCCGATGCCATCGCTGCCGCTGGCATGCATCTGCACTTTGATGCCTGCCAGTCGCAATATTTGTACCGTCTGCATTGCTATCGGTAGGGCAGCAATGTCAGGAATAACTGCATAGACATCTGGCGCTGGGGCTTTGTGCTGATCCGCCTGTAGAGAAATCAGTTCAAGAACCCGTTCCAGGCCCATACCCCAACCCACAGCCGGCGTAGGTTTCCCACCCAGAACTTCAAAAAGACCGTCATAGCGGCCACCACCGCACAGCGTACCTTGCGAACCCAATTCACTGGTGACGAACTCGAAGACCGTGTGGCTGTAGTAATCCAGTCCCCGGACTAAACGCGGGTTGACCGTCCAGGCAACGCCACAAGCCGTCAAGAGCGCCTTGACACGCTCAAAATGGTTCAGCGACAGCTCCCCCAGGTAATTCAACAGCTGCGGCGCGGCGTCGACCAGTGTTTGCATTTTCGGATTCTTTGTGTCCAGAATCCGCAACGGGTTTGAATGAAGGCGCCTTAACGCCTCGGTATCCAGTTTGTCCTGGTTTTTCTGAAAGTAAGCGATCAAATCCGCCCGGTGAGCTTGCCGTTCGGCGGGGACGCCCAAGCTGTTAAGTTCGACCCGCACGCCGCGTAAGCCGAATGCTGCTAACAAGTCACTCACCAGCAGAATCAATTCAGCATCAATTTCAGGGCCTCCAAAGCCCAAGACCTCTGCACCCAACTGGTAAAACTGCCGATAGCGCCCCCTTTGAGGACGCTCGTGCCTGAACATTTGCCCAATGTAGTAAAGCCGCTTGCCACCATCGTAGGTCAAATTGTGTTGGATGGCAGCCCGTACAACACCCGGTGTGTTTTCAGGCCGCAGTGTCAGCTGCTCGCCATTGAGCCGGTCTTCAAAGGAGTACATCTCTTTTTCGACAATATCCGTTGATTCACCCGTCCCTCTCACAAATAGCGCGGTGTGCTCGACAATCGGTGTGCGGATATTTCGATAGGCATACCGCGCCATCTGCACCCGAATTTTGTCTTCCAGCCACTCCCATCGCGCTGACTCTGCTGGGAGGATGTCATTCATTCCCTTGACGGCATTCAATTTCCCAACATTTCCGTTTGCCAGGGAATCCGGTTGACCAGTCAAAGGAGATTCTTGCGAGGCGAGTCGAGAACAGTCATTCATACTGAAGTTCATGCGCGAACAATGGTGCCGGTGGCACCGAATCGCTTTTCAATATAACTCTCAACAATGGCACGAAAATCACCGGCGATGTTTTCACCCCTCAGGGTCATTCGCTTCTCGCCGTCAATGAAGACGGGTGCTGCCGGTGCTTCACCGGTCCCAGGAAGACTGATCCCTATGTCTGCGTGTTTGCTTTCACCTGGACCGTTGACGATGCAGCCCATCACAGCCACTTTGAGTGTTTCTACGCCTGGGTACTTCTCGCGCCACACTGGCATCTGGCCCCTGAGAAAATCATCAATCTCCTTGGTAAGGTGCTGAAAGGTTGTGCTCGTCGTGCGCCCACAGCCCGGGCACGCAGTAACGCTGGGAACAAAGGTTCGCAGCCCCAATGCCTGCAAAATTTCCGACGCGATTACCACTTCCTGGGTGCGAGCTTGTCCCGGCTCGGGCGTTAAGGAAACGCGAATCGTATCGCCTATGCCTTCCTGAAGCAGGATCGACATTGCCGTAGCAGATGCAACCGTCCCTTTTGACCCCATCCCGGCTTCGGTCAGCCCCAAATGAAGCGCGTAATCAACTCGGAGTGACAGTTCCCGGTAGACAGCTATCAAGTCTTGAACGCCACTTACTTTGCAGGAAATTATGATTTGATTGGGACTCATCCCCATCGTCTCAGCCAGTCGGGCAGATTCGACTGCGGAGGTTATTAGCGCTTCGTACATTACAGACTTGGCATCCCAGGGAATTTCTCGGCGGCTATTTTGATCCATCAGACTCGCCAGCAGGTCCTGGTCCAGGCTTCCCCAATTGACGCCAATTCGAACCGACTTGTCCCAGCGCATGGCGGATTCAATCATTTGACCGAATTGAAGGTCATGCTTGCTGCCTTTTCCAACATTTCCGGGGTTAATTCTGTACTTGGACAATGCCCTCGCGCATTCGGGGTAGTCAGTCAGCAATCGATGCCCGTTATAGTGGAAATCACCAACTAGGGGAACATTGACGCCCATCCGGTCAAGTTGGTCCCTGATGTACGGTACAGCTTGAGCTGCTTCTGGCGTATTGACGGTGATTCGCACCAGCTCTGAACCGGCAAGCGCCAATTCTTTAACCTGAATTGCAGTACCGACTGCATCTGCAGTGTCAGTGTTGGTCATGGACTGCACCCGGACGGGCGCATTTCCGCCAACAGTGACCACATGATCGCCCCAGGTAACTCTGGCTTGACGCGACCGTCTGGCCCCCGTGGTGGCTGAAGCAATTGGCAGAGTCATGTTTTCTATTTCACTTCAAAACGGGCTACATTGTCTTTGGTGAACGTTGCGAGATCGATAGTTTTTCCGCGAACTTGCACCTCGATGGTATCGGCCCGACCAACCGTAACAGACAAAGGCATGGCTCCAGAAACAGCCTGAGATTCACCAACCGACATGGTTTTGCGAAGTTGTGTAACTCGACTCGCGTCGACTACTTCAACCCACGACGTACCCCGTGATGTCAAAGTCAAAATTCCAATGGGTTCCAGCCTGCCCTGTTGTTCCAACTTTGAATTCTCTGCGGTGCCTTTTGAGTCGAGGTCAACTGCGGCCAATGCAAGCTTGGTTTTTACTCCGCCAGTTGAACTGTCCAAGGCAACTGGTGCCGGTAGGACCGCCAGCGTACTTGCTTCCTGGTCTGGGGAGAGGGCTGGTTGCGTAGCGCCCAGGTTTCCTTTTGCCACAACCCCGGAAGTAGATCCCATGCCGATTTCAGAACTCCCGATTGATTCGACAAAAAACCGTTCGACGGACGGGTACACAATCAGCGCAAATGCGCCGACCGAAAATGCGACTCCTAGCAACATGAAAGGACGGGTCAGCTTCTCGAATATTGATTTTTGAGGATTATGTCCAGTGCTTCGAAAAGCTGGTTTGACGGACCTGCCTTCATCTCCAGCAATGATCGTCATTATTTGTGGCAATGCGGCAAGTACCGGCGCGGGATCCACCTTCAATATCCGGCAAACAGTGGCAGCCAATGCACGCGCAAATACGATGTCAGGCAACTCCTCCAAGCGATCACCTTCCAATGCCTCCAGCTTTTTGACCGTGACTTTGAGCGACATGGCCAAAGCGCCAATATGCAAGCCTGCGTGTTCACGGGCTTGACGGATCAGGGTCCCAGCAGTGGCTTGACCGGCGGCATTGACTCCCTTCACCGAATTATCAAGATCTAACCCAGAAACTTCACTCATTGAATGCACTCCGCTCAAACGCCGCCAGTTCGCGGGATTGAGAAAAGCGCTTTTTCAACTGCCCCCCCAGCTGCGACATTGCGTCGCGGTTGTCCATACTTCGCTCAACCTTGATGCCCAACCATAGTGACTCAGCATTTGCCAATTCACTGTTGTTGAGCCGCCTGACATAAAACTGGGCACGAGAAAATTCTTTACGCTGAAAGAGGAGCGATGAGAGGTTATAGGCTGTGACCGGGTTCCCTGGATCAATCTCATAGGACCGCTGCAAACTGAGTTCTGCATCTGACGCCTGCCCAGCCTTTATCTGGCAGAGTCCCTGTGCCATCCACGATTTGGCGCGCCCGCCATAAAAAGGGTTTGCAACCACTTGCGAAAACACCTGCTGCGACTCCGCGAAGCGGGAATGCTGACAGAGCATCCAGCCATAGTTATGCAAAACGTTCGGGTCTTTGGGACTGATCGTCAAAGCTCGGCGGAAGCTTTCCTCAGCGAGTCGCGGATCATTCAGACGCATATAGATGAGTCCGCGCAAGTTCAGAGCCTCTGCGAAATTAGGGTCTGCAGCGAGGGATTGCTTGAGCTCGTCAAGAGCAACAGTGGTTTGCCCCTGCTCAAAATAACCCACGGCCAATTCAAGCCGAATTCGTGCGCGCTTGCGAGTGTCTGGTTCATCTGATTCTGTAAGGATTTCCTGCTGAGCACCGCCGTCAGCACCACCTATTTTTGAAGCACAGCCATTCAATCCAAGAACAACGAAAATTGCTGCAATTGCTTGAACAATACCCACGGAGTTTCTGAATCGACTTATTTGACTCGATTGCATAATTTCATCGCTCCAATGACTCGCCTGCGAGCGATCTGACCGGTTGAATGGGCACGATTCGTTGTTTAGCCATGCGCAATACTGCGTGCGTGCGATCAACAACCTCACCCGCAAGTTGCCCGCAAGCCGCATCAATATCGTCGCCCCGGGTCTTGCGAATTGTGGTGACAATTCCCGCACCGGACAGAATTTTGGCGAATTCCTCTACTCTTCTGGAAGGCGACCGCATCAATCCAGATGCCGGGAAAGGATTGAACGGAATCAAATTGAACTTTCCCCAAACACCACCAATGGAATATTTTCGCACCAGTTCGATGAGTTCACGGGCATGTGCGGGCTGGTCGTTGACGCCATCCAGCATGCAATATTCAAAGGTGATGAAATCGCGTGGTGCATTGGCGAGGTAGCGATTGCAAGCTTGCATCAGCTCGTCAATAGGATATTTTTTGTTCAACGGGACAAGTGAACTTCTCAGAGTGTCATTGGGAGCATGCAAAGACACCGCAAGCGCAATGGGACACTCACTACCGAGGCGATCTATCATCGGGACGATGCCCGACGTTGAGACTGTCAAGCGCCTTCGAGAAATTCCATAGCCATGATCATCCAACATCACTTTGAGCGCGGGGATCAGTGCGGAGTAGTTTTGAAGCGGCTCGCCCATTCCCATCATTACGACATTTGAGACTACTCTGCCGGTTTGATTCAAGTGCTTGCGCAAAAAGTGTTCGGCGAACCACAATTGCCCGACAATTTCAGCAGTAGTCAAGTTGCGGCTAAATCCTTGATGCCCCGTTGAACAAAATCGACAACCCACTGCACACCCTGCTTGAGACGAGATACATAGCGTACCGCGGTCGTCTTCCGGTATGAAAACTGTCTCTATCGCATTGCCGCCCCCCACATCAAAAAGCCACTTGATGGTCCCATCTGCGGAGAGGTGCTGAGAATTGACCGTCATCAGACTCACTCGTGCCAGGTCTTTCAGTTTTTGCTGAAATGCCTTTGCCAGTTCTGTCATTTCTTCAAAATTGGAGACCCCGCGCTGGTGAATCCATCTGAACAATTGTTTCGCACGAAATTTTTTCTCTCCGTGCATCTCGCAAAAGACAGCCAACCCTTCAAGGTCAAATTCCAGGAGGTTCGCTGTCATCGCAATAATTACGCTGTTGACTTAACGCGAAAAGACGTTCATGCCAGCAAAGAAGAATGCAATTTCGCACGCTGCCGTGTCTGCCGCGTCAGATCCGTGGACTGCGTTTGCGTCAATGCTGTCAGCAAAATCGGCTCGAATTGTTCCAGCGGCAGCTTTTTTGGGATCGGTAGCACCCATCAAATCTCGATTTTTCAGAATCGCGCCGTCACCCTGCAATGCCTGGATCATCACTGGGCCAGAAATCATGAACTCGACCAGATCCTTGAAAAAAGGCCGCTCCTTGTGAACTGCATAAAAGGCTTCCGCCTCTCCACGCGACAAATGGGCCATCCGTGCAGCGATCACCTTCAGGCCCGCGGCTTCAAAACGGGCATAAATTTGACCAACAACGTTTTTTGCAACCGCGTCGGGTTTGATGATAGAAAGAGTGCGTTCGATTGCCATGTGTTATTCCTGAACCTTGAATATAAAAATTTTGCCAACTGGGCAAAGCTTTTCATTTTAACCTGCGGCCAGGAAAAACTACAGTTCTCCGCTAATATATGAGCACAATTTCTATGCAAATCTGGTTGCCTCAAGGGTATTTCAACGCCCCGGCCCATTCCGTCGACGATTTCCTCCAAAGTTGCCCCCACTCCCTCGGCGTTGATTTTGACCTTGCCCCTGACGTTGCCTGGTAAAACTATCAGCGCCGATATAACCGAATGCCGTCTTCATCGGGTCAGGCTGAGCATCTGCGCCCTGATGGTCGCCGCGTTGAACTTGTGGTTTTGGGCTGGAACGCATCCGATTGCGCCGTGGGTCATTTGGCTGTGTGATGCCTTGAAAGCCACTCAACGGCCTATCTGATTGATCTAGCCGCTGGCCATTTTCATCGCTGTTGCTGGATCCATTCCGACCTCCAAATTGAATAGCATTGCGAACATTTGGATTTTGCCCTGCACGACCACCCCGGCCGCGATTTCGGCCGCTGTTGTTACCCTCCCGTTTTTGTCCTGCCTGATCTGCGAAATTGGGCGGTAAAGGATTGGTTCCTACAGCCTGCGGACTCTGCAGACCCGACTGGCTATTTCGTCCCACACGATTTGCGGCGCCTGCCGCCAGGTTTAAAGCGCGTATGTCAACTTCGTCGAGCTCCATCCAGGCACCTCGCTTCAGCCCCCGAGGGAGCAACATGGCACCATAGCGGATACGAATAAGCCTGCTAACGGCATGACCGACCGCTTCAATCATGCGTCGAACCTCCCGGTTGCGCCCCTCGGAAATTGTTACGCGATACCAACAATTGGACCCTTCACCACCGCCGTCCTCAATCGACCCAAAATGGGCCATTCCGTCGTCAAGCTGGATACCGTCAATCAACTTCTGCTTCTCTTCCCTACTTAAGCTGCCTAACACGCGCACGGCATACTCGCGCTCCAATCCAAATCGGGGATGCATCAGGTTATTCGCCAACTCACCTGAGCTTGTGAACAGCAGCAGTCCTTCAGTATTGAGATCAAGTCGCCCCACAGATTGCCACTTGCCTTGGTGAAGTTTAGGCAACCTTCGAAATACAGTCGGTCTGTTTTGCGGATCGTCGTTAGTAACTACCTCACCTACTGGCTTATGGTAAGCAATCACCCGCGCGGGGGGTGGATCAATCCGAAACCGAATTGGTTTGCCATTTACTTTGACGTGGTCTCCAAACTGAATTCGCTGCCCTACATGTGCTGGCTCGTTATTGACAGTGATTCGCCCTTCCAAGATCAACTGCTCCATCTCAAGTCGGGATCCCATACCAGACTGCGCCAGAACCTTGTGTAATTTGGGGGACTCGGCAACTGGCGCCAAAACTCTTTTTGTCAACACGACGTCGACACGGTCCTCGTCGGCGTCAAATTGCCCTGAAACCACATCGATAAAACGGTTTCCAACGACTTCAACCAATGGGGCTGATGTGAATGCCTTCAACGAGCCACCTGGGGTATCGAACTGCGTGGAAATTTGGCCTGGGCTGGTAGCAGTCTGTGATTCAGAACGTTCAAGGTCTGACCTAGATGCTTCTTTCAATCCATCATCGGGCAATGCCTTTGGCGTTTCGGGATGATCGATGTTCATAGTGGTATTTCACTCTCGGGTAATTTGGCTTGACCCAAGATCATTTCTGTTGTGGCGTAAATTTCTGACTGCGTAGTGTGTGCAGCCGAGTCGATCGTCAAATCACCCTCAATATTGAGGTCATTTTGCAATGAATCAGACTGACCTGCGAGGCTACCCAATACGTCGGACTGCTGGCTAGCGCTCTCTACAAGTGGGAGCTGGTCCAATGACTCGAGCCCCAAATCATCCAAGAACTGTCTTGTGGTCGCAAAGAGTGCTGGACGGCCGACTGTTTCCCGATGCCCAATGACATCCACCCATCCGCGATCTTCAAGCTGTTTCACCACCATTGAATTAACAGTAACGCCCCGAACCTCTTCAATATCGCCGCGGGTCACCGGCTGTCGGTAGGCAATTATCGCCAGAGTTTCCAAAGCGGCACGCGTGTAACGCGGCGGCTTTTCCGGATTCAAACGCTCAAGAAACGTATGCAAATCAGGACGACTCTGAAAGCGCCAACCAGATGCCACTTTCACCAGTTCAATCCCCCGCTGAGACCACTCCAGTTCAATGGACTGCAACAGCGCCTTGATGGTGTCAACACCGATTTCACCATCAAATAAGGTTCGCAGATCGCGCAATGGCAATGGCGTTTGCGAACAGATCAAGGCGGTTTCAAGTACCCGTTTGGCGTCCACCGTATTCATACTTTTGCGATTCCGGGAAAAGCCACCCTAAGGTGCAATTACTTGTGCTTCAACTATTGTGGCAACAAGCAGATATCGAATCTACAGCGCACGATGCGACCGACGAGTCTCGCTGAGTATCCGTCGACCAGTAGTTACCCAACATTGTAACTTAGCCCCAAACGCTCCACGGCTGCCTGGAAATCCGGCGGCGGCGGAGCGAAAAACTCAAGCCTCTGGTGATTGACAGGATGGTCAAATGCCAGCCGATCCGCGTGCAACGCTTGCCGATTCAAGCCGCCAGCAGGTTTTCCGCCATAAAGTTCATCGGCCACTATGGGAAATCCTATGGACGACAAGTGCACCCGAATTTGATGGGTTCTACCAGTGTGCAAAGTGCATCGAATCAAAGCAGCAGAATGATTTCCTACGATCACATCAAAAGTCGTTTTGGCCGGTTTACCTGCGTTTTGGCCGAGGTTGACCACAGCCATTCTGAGTCGATTCCGCGGGTCCCGCCCGATGGCAGAGTCAACATCGCGATGCATTGGTCCTACCCATGGGTGATCTGTCAGGGCCAAATATTTGCGGGAGATATCGCGAGAGGCAATCATTTCAACCAAAGCATCCATCGCTCGCCTCGACCGCGCCACAACCATCAATCCACTGGTGTTTTTGTCGAGCCGGTGCACGATCCCAGCTCTGGGCAGTTCGCTAGTTTGCGGGTCAAATGCCAACAATCCGTTTAAAAGTGTTCCAGTCCAATTGCCAGGTGCAGGATGGACGACTAATCCTACTGGCTTGTTGATGACCAGTAAGTGCTCGTCACGGTAAATGACTTCAAAGTCTATGGATTCCGGCTTGAAGGCCTGACTTTGCGGTGTTGGTCTAAGTTCGACAGTCCCTGAATCGCCCGCTTTCACTCTACCAGCCGCTTTGACAACCGGAACTCCTTCAAGAGTCACTGCCCCTGCGTCAATCAATTGACGAAAATAGCTCCGCGAAAACTCTGGCACCAAGCTGACCAAAGCAACATCCAAGCGAAGGCCATGCAGATCTGGAGAAATGAAAATTGCCCGCTTCTCTACCTCCAGATCAAGGCCACCTTCGTCCTCGTTCTCTGTAGATTCAGAGACGCTAGATATAATCAAGTTGCTTTGTTTCAAGAAAGACTGTCGCGATGCGAAATGCCAAATTATCTGCTGTTTGTGCCATGTTGTTGGCAGCCGTTGCGATGGTCGTTGCAGGATGCGCAACGTCAGAGTCCGATCGAACCGCAGGAATGAGCCCCAACAAACTTTATGCCGAGGCAAAGGACGAACTAAGTGCCGGCGCTTACGACAAAGCTGCCCTACTTTTTGAAAAACTTGAAGGCCGCGCTGCTGGCACCCCCTTGGCACAGCAAGCCCAGCTCGAGAAAGCCTATTCGAAGTACAAAGCGTCCGAATCGGCTGAGGCATTGGCAGTGTTAGAACGGTTTATGAAACTTCACCCCGCTAGTCCGGCACTTGATTACGCCCTTTATTTAAAGGGAATCATCAATTTTAATGACGATTTGGGGCTTTTTGCAAGCGTTACGCGGCAAGACCTTTCTGAAAGAGATCAAAAAGCATCGAAAGAGTCATTCGATGCATTCAAGGAACTGACATCTCGATTTCCAGACTCAAAGTACTCTGCGGATGCTCGACAACGCATGGTTTATATTGTTAACTCCCTTGCTCAATACGAAGTTCACGTTGCAAGGTATTATTACAAGCGCGGAGCCTACGTAGCTGCGATAAATCGAGCGCAAATTGCCCTGGCAGAGTACCGCGCAGTACCCGCACTCGAAGAGGCTTTGTATATTGTCTTCAAGTCATATGATGCATTGGGCATGCCCGAGCTCAGAGACGACACCAAGCGTATTCTGGTAAGTACGTACCCTCAAACAGAATATCTAAGTCGCGGCTTCAAGCTGGATTCAAATCCGTGGTGGAAAATTTGGTGAGGCGGATCAATGCTTCGGAAAACTCAATTTCTGAGTCAAGCCTTCTCATCGGTGGCAAAGCCGCTATCAGTCTGCGACCATATCCCATAGTCGCCAACCGTCCATCGCATACAACAAGAATTCCGTGATCCGATTCCATTCTTATGAGCCTTCCAGCTCCTTGCTTGAGCGCAACAGCGGCTTCGGGCAAAGAATAATCATTGAAAGGGCTACGCCCTGACTGTTCGAGGCGACGGGAACGTGCCTCAACCATAGGGTCGCCAGGTGGAGGAAACGGGAGCTTATCGATAAAGACCAATTGAAGTGAATCTCCTGGCACATCTACGCCTTCCCAAAAAGAAGCCGATGCAACGAGCACGCATCCCCGCTTCCCGTCCGAACTGCCTTGCCTGAAACGGGCCATCAACTCCCGCTTGGTCTGCTGGCCTTGTGCCAATATTTCGATCTGCCGTGATCCAATGAAATGCAATTGCAGAACTTCAGTTATCTCGCGCAAGGCCCTGAGCGTTGTCGTCAGGACCAATGTACGTCCGCCGATTGTGTTCGCTGACCTGGCAACCAGCTCGGCCACAGCTTTGCTATGGTTCGCTTCTGCGGGTTTTGGAAGATTTTGGGGAACATAGAGGCAAGCCTGGTCAGGAAAGTTAAACGGACTCCCAACCTTCAAAATCCTTGCGCCAGCCAGCCCACATGGCTCAGTAAACCAGGTGAGCAGCTTGTCGTCACCCAGAGTGGCCGACGTAAATACCCAGGAGCGCCTGCTTGCGTGTTCATCGCTGGCGTGCAACATTTTCTGTTGAACCGCAATCGCTATATCCAAGGGGGACTCGACCAGACGAATTTGAGCTCCCACGTCCAGCCATCGAACCGATCCGATCACGCACGCACCTTGAAAGTGAACGGCTTGGTTGCCTACATCTCGGAGCCGTTGCGCCAGGCGGTCAAAATCCGGCGCGATTTCGCTGACTGTTTCCAATGCAATCACGGCCTGCGCGCAGGCATGTTGAACTGCCTCAAGCCCATCCTTCCAAATTCCCTCGTGAACGCCATCTGGGGCAGGGTTTGTCCACCGCAGTTTGCCGCCCGTACTGGCGTTACTGACCGTCAATCGCAATTCGCGACCTGCAAATTCAAGCTCGGCCGCAACCTGCTGCCAATCAGCCAACCCTCGCGCAAGACTCAACCCTGTAGCCAGAACATCTCGCGCGCATTCGAGAATTTGTCCCGTTGTGAGAAATTCGCCAAGAAACTGAACACCGATCTCGTTGATCTGATGGGCTTCATCAAAAACTACCGTATTGACTGAAGGCAGCAGTTCTGCCATTCCAGATTCACGCACTGCCAAATCAGCAAAAAACAGGTGATGATTAATCACCACAATATCGGCTGCCAAGGCGTCGCGCCTGGCTTGGTTGACATGGCAACTACGGAACTTTGGGCATGTTGACCCAAGGCAATTTTCCCTCGTCGAAGAAATCAACGGAATCACCGGCGAGCGCTCGTCAAGCCCACCCAACTCTGCAAGGTCGCCCGATGCAGTGGTTAAAGCCCACTTTTCAATCAGGCCGATGGTTCTTAACACTGTTTTGTCTGAAGCAATTGCACTTTGGCGGGCCACATCCATCCGATGGAGGCACAGATAGCTTGATCGCCCTTTCAACAAGGCGATACGGGTGGGCAACCCCAATGCGTTTACAAGTAGAGGCAGGTCACGGCCAAACAACTGATCCTGAAGTGTTTTGGTGGCAGTTGAAAGGAGACACCTCGCGCCGCTAAGCAAAGTTGGCACCAAGTAGGAAAACGTTTTCCCGACACCGGTGCCAGCTTCAACCACCAGAGCACCGCCCTCTTCTAGGGTTTGCGCAATGGCAATCGCCATATCTGTCTGCCCTTGCCGAGGTTGAAAACCATCTATCACCTGGCTCAATTGCCCGGACGACCCGAATGCCGCCTTGACTTCTGCTTGTAAATTCATCGATCAGGCAGGCTCATTAGGATTGAGATCACGCTCCAGACGCGCCATTTCGTCCCGCAGAGCCAGCCTGCGCTTTTTCAAGCGACGCATCATTAATTCATCCACTGGAGAGTCAGAGCCCGCTCGATCAATCAGGGCATCCAGGTCCGCATGTTCGATACGTAGCTCGATCAACCGGCGATTTTGAGAGTGTAAATTGGTCTGCAAGATTGAGTTAGGGAAAGTGCCCGTCCAATGTGAATCGGATTCGAAGCCAACTTGGTTCGATAATACGTTGTTAAATTCAACCCTATCAAGGCATTGCCGATTCGGCAACTCAATATGCTCAAAGGCTATCGACTGACCGCTTCGACCGGCATCCACAAAGGTGACCGCGAATACCAACAGGATCAGGTCGCACTGATCAACCACCCGAGGATAAATGGTTGTGTTCTGGCAATTGTCGCCGATGGTATGGGAGGCCGAAGTGGCGGTCGCAAAGCTTCTGACCAAGTCATGATGACCACTCGCCAGCTTTTTGAAAGGTATTCTCCTGAGACTGACGACGCTGCTGCAATGTTGATGCAACTTGTGCAGGAAGCCCACATTGTCATCAAGTTGACGGCTGTTTCATCGGAAGAGGAACCACATAGTACCGTCGCCGCCTTTTTGATCAATCCGGGCGGAGACTGCCACTGGGTACATGCTGGTGATTCAAGGGTTTACCACTTTCATGGTAACAAATTTATCAAGCGCACGATGGACCATTCTTACGTACAGACATTGGTCAACCGCGGTGAGATCACAGAAGAAGAAGCTAACGTGCATCCTCAGTCGAACATATTGATGGGATGTCTTGGCACAGAGAGCGACCCTCCACTGGATACTCATTTTATCCCGAAACTTCGCGCAGGTGACGTGTTAATGGCTTGCAGTGACGGAGTATGGCACTACTTCAATGCTACGGAAATAGGCTCTGTACTGTCTACTCTCACCGCCCGAGAGGCAACGGAATTTCTGATCGAAAAGGCAAGGACTCGAGCACAGGGCGGTGGGGACAACCTGTCGCTTGTCATTGTCAAGTTGGAACCACTGGGCTCGTGAAACCAACCCCAATCTACTTGGACGGACTTTTTTCTGAAATTCGGGAAGTTTCTTTGCGCCGAACCGCCTCTTTGTTGCGAGATATTCTCTTCTGTTCCGCGAGTCGTTGCCGTTTTTCGTAATTTCGGCGTTCTGAGTCTACAGACAGAGCTTTTTTGGCCCGCACCAAACTGGCTTCAGCGGTTTTCCGCTCCCGGTTTTCAGTTTCCTCCAAGCGGGCTGTTTCAGTCTGACCAGATTCCGAGCGGATGGCTGCCCTGTTGTCAAAGGCCTGTTTCCGCTCCTGCGTCTGCGCTTGCGCTGCTTGCAAGCGGACTGCTTCCTGCTGCTGCTCGCCAAGAGATGACCTTTCTTCGAGACGACGGATGGTATCCGCGCCTTTGCGTTTAGCTTGCGCCGAATTCAAGGATAACTCCTGACGACGCAAGTCAGCCAAAGCATCGCGGCGCAGATTGCGGGCATCCTTCAAGCAATCGTTGACCGCAAATCGCTGATAGCACTGGACCTCGTTCCCCTCAAAAATGGATTGGGCCTTGTTTCGCTCACCTTGAATGCGCGTTCGCTGCGCCTCCAACTGCAACTCATCGGAACCACTGTTCTGCTGCGCGTTCGTGACGAACACCAAAGTTACAAGCAAGCCAATGAAAATGCTTTTCATGTCAATCGGGTGTCTACCAACCTGCGCTCCAAATCCAGATACTCAGCGGACTGCATTTCGTGCAAACGAGATGCAGTCCGCGGAAACTCGTGCGCCAAGGGACCCTCAGTGTATAGATTCTCAGGTATTGCCTGTGCAGAGATGATCAGTTTGACGCGTCTGTCATACAGCACGTCGACCAGCCAGGTGAACCGCCGTGCCTCGGACGCCATCCGCACCGGCATCAGTGGTACGTCACTCAAGAGAACCGTGTGAAACTGCGACGCAATCTCAAGATAATCGTTCTGTGAACGAGGACCACCACATAGGGTTTTGAAGTCGAACCAAACGACGCCTCCGGCCCTGCGCCGTGCATGAATTTCGCGCGACTCAATGTGCAAGGCGGGATCCTCGTCATGCCTTTCTGCCAGTTTGTTGAATGCCTGGCGCATTTCTGAGTCTGCCAGCGCACCCAGGGGGGTGTGGTAGACCTTCACCTGCTCCATGGTGCGGCGACGGTAGTCGGTTCCATGGTCAACATTCACGACTTCAAGGCGCGCGTTCAACAGGTCAATCGCCGGCAACACACGGTCACGGTGCATGCCGCCCGGATAAAGGTCATCTGGCTTGAAATTGGACGTTGTCACAAACCCAACGCCGTTGTCAAGCAAGGCCGCCAGCAGGCGATGCAAAATCATTGCATCAGTGATATCGGCTACATGAAATTCGTCGAAACAGATAAGCCGGTATTTTTTAGCCATACGCTTCGCGAGGACATCCAGCGGGTCAACCGTGCCATGCAGGCCACTCAGCTCACGATGGACTTCCCGCATAAACTCGTGGAAATGCAGGCGGACCTTTCGGTTCAAAGGTACCGCGTCAAAAAAGCAGTCCATTAAAAAGCTTTTGCCGCGTCCGACGCCCCCATAGAGATAAACGCCTCGCGGAATATCCAGTCGGTTGACTAGTTTTTTCAACGCATTGGACCGCGCGGCTTTGAAGGCAATCCAGTCGTTTGCACAGCGCTCCAGCGCATCTACAGCATGCAACTGCGCCGGGTCCGCCGTGTAGCCGCGTGAAGCGAGCTCTGCTTGGTAGGCGGCCTTGACGCTCACGACCAAACCCTTGCGATCAGCATGACTTGCGTTCCGGCGCAAGCGCTTTGAGCAACCCAAAAAACAGCAACGACAAGCCCACTGTCAAAAATTCAGGGTCCGTTTGTCCACGGCCAACGCCGCTTCCCTGGTCGACTCACTGAGTGATGGGTGCGCATGGCAAATTCGCGCAATGTCTTCACTGCTGGCCCTGAATTCCATCGCCATCACACATTCGGCAATCAATTCACTGGCCATCGGGCCGACGATGTGTACGCCCAAAATTTCGTCAGTCGAGGCATCTGCCAGCATTTTGACCATTCCCGTGGTGTCACCCAAAGCGCGTGCGCGTCCATTGGCAAGGAATGGGAAGGTGCCGGCTTTGTACGCACGGCCAACTGCCTTGAGTTGCTGTTCGGTTTGACCGACCCAGGCAATCTCGGGCGATGTGTAAATCACCCACGGCACGGTGTTGAAATTGACGTGCGGGTGCTGACCGGCAATGCGTTCGGCCACGGCCACGCCCTCCTCCTCGGCCTTGTGCGCTAGCATCGGGCCGCGAACTACGTCACCCACGGCCCAGACGTTGGGCAGGTTGGTTTTGCAGTCGTCGTCCACGACAATGGCGCCGCGCTCGTCGAGCTTCAACCCCACCGATTCGGCGTTCAAACCGATGGTGTTGGCAACGCGGCCAATGGAGATGATCAGCTTGTCAACTTCCAGCCTTTGTGGCTCTCCCTTGGCGTTGTTGTAGGCGATTGAGACACCTTTCTTGCCAGCCTTGACCTCGCCGACTTTCACGCCCAGTTCGATCTTCAAGCCCTGCTTGTCAAACGCCCTCTTGGCCTCTTTGGCAATCTGCTCATCCACCAGGCCCAGAAACGTCGGCAAGCCCTCAAGCACCGTCACCTCAGCACCCAGTCGCCGCCAGACCGAACCCATCTCCAGACCAATCACGCCTGCGCCAATCAGGCCCAGCTTCTTCGGCACCGTGCCGATGTTCAGCGCACCATCGTTCGAGAGGATATTGCCCTCGTCAAACGGCGCACCGGGCAACGCCCGCGCGTTCGAACCCGTGGCCACAATGATGTGCTTGCCCGCGATCACCTCTTCAGCAGCACCCGCCACCTTGATGGCGTACAACCCGTCTTTAGCCGCCACGAATGAGCCGCGACCGTGAAAGAACGTGATTTTGTTCTTCTTGAATAAATACAGAATGCCATCGTTGTTCTGCTTGACCACCGTGTCTTTGCGGCCCAGCATTTT